>NZ_LUKH01000416.1:0-2522 GCF_001593695.1 Leisingera sp. F5
GGTGACGGATGAGCTGGCGCAGTATTTTGCCACACACGGCCCGGAGGTGGTCAATGCCGCCTGTTTCGGGCTGACCGATGACCGCCAGATGGCGCGGATCTCCGAGGACAGCATCATCGAGGCCGGAATTGCCGCCTGCGATGCCGGGGCGGATGCGCTGTTCCTGTCCTGCACCGCGCTGCGCGCCGCGACTTGCGTGCAGCGGATTGAGGACCGGCTGGGCAAGCCGGTTGTCAGCTCAAACCAGGCGATGGTCTGGCGCTGCCTGCGCCTGGCCGAAATCAGTGATCCGGTGCCGGGCTACGGCCGGCTTTTTGAACTCTAACCAGGCAAGACAGGTCCGATGACAAAGAAAATCACCCTACAGGACAGCTATCAGGCCCGGGCGCGGATTGCCGGGCGCATCCGGCAGACCGCCCTGGTGGAGTCGCCTTCGCTGAGTGCGCTGAGCGGCGGGCAGGTCTCGCTGAAGCTGGAGAGCAGCCAGATCACCGGCAGCTTCAAGCTGCGCGGCGCCACCAATGCGGTGCTGTCGCTAACCGACGCGCAGCGCGCGGCGGGGGTTGCGGGCGTCTCCACCGGCAACCACGGGCGCGGGCTGGCCTATGCGGCGGCGCAAGCCGGGGTGCGCTGCGTCATCTGCATGTCGGAACTGGTGCCGCAGAACAAGGTCGAAGGCATCAAGTCCCACGGCGCCGAGGTGCGCATCACGGGCCGCTCGCAGGATGACGCGCAGGTGGAGGTTGACCGGCTGGTGGCGGAGGGCATGACAATGCTGCCGCCTTTTGACCACCGCGATATCATCGCCGGTCAAAGCACCGTGGCGCTGGAAATTCTGGAACAGGCGCCGGATCTGGACACTGTGCTGGTGCCCTTGTCGGGCGGCGGGCTGATTTCCGGCGTGGCGATGGTGATGAAGGCAGTGAACCCGAAAATCCGCGTGATTGGCGTGTCGATGGAACGTGGCGCGGCAATGTATGAATGCCTGCAGGCTGGCAAACCTGTCCTGGTTGAGGAAAAAGCCACGCTTGCGGATTCTCTGGGTGGCGGCATCGGGCTGGATAACGCTTATACCTTTGAAATGACAAAAATTTTTGTCGACAATGTTGTTCTTGTTTCCGAAACAGAAATCGCCGCGGCCATCCGTCATGCGTATTTCGAAGAACGCCAGGTGATCGAAGGTTCAGGCAGCGTCGGCATCGCTGCCCTGCTGGCCGGCAAAATCGAAAATCCGGGGCGCTGCGTGTCGCTCGTGAGCGGCCAGAACATCGACATGGCCCTGCACAAGCGGATCATCGATGGTGAAGATGTCGACGTGGCGGCCGAGACCAAGGGAGGGGCAGATGCCTGACATCAAGATTCTGACCGAAGCGGAACTGCGCGATCTGGTGCCGTTGGATAAGGACGCGGTGGATTGCGTCGAGCGGAGCTTCACGACCCTTGCCGGGGGCAAGGTGGTGATGCCGCCGATCCTGACGCTGCCTGTGCCTGACCACAATGGCGAGGTCTGTGTGAAAACCGCCTATGTGCCGGGTATCGACAGCTTTGCCATGAAGATGAGCCCGGGTTTTTTCAACAATCCTAAGCTCGGCCTGCCGAGCACAACCGGGCTGATGGTGGTGTTTTCCAGCAAGACCGGCATTCTTGAGGCGCTGCTCTTGGACAATGGCTATCTCACCGACGTGCGCACCGCCGCTGCTGGTGCTGTCGCCGCACGCCACCTCGCGCGCGCGGACGCGGCGCATGTCTGCATCATCGGCGCCGGCGTGCAGGCGAAAATGCAGCTTCAAGCAATGACACTGGTGCGCGAAATCAAAAGCGCCGTGATCTGGGCACGGGATATTGCCAAGGCTGAGGCCGCTGCTGCAAGCCTGCGCGAAGAGCTTGGGCTGGAAATTTCGGTCAGCACGGGCATCAGAGAAGCCGTTTTGTCAGCTGACATCGTGGTCACCACCACCCCCGCAGCCGAACCTGTGATCAAGGCGGAGTGGCTGAAGCCGGGGCAATTGGTCATCGCCATGGGGTCGGATCAGGAGCACAAATGCGAGCTTGAGCCTGCCTGCCTGACCAAGGCAGCCTTGTATGTGCCAGACAGCCAGGCACAGTGTGCAGTCAAGGGCGAGCTGCGCAGCGCCACCAAGGCGGGGCTGATCGCCAAGGATCGCAGTTTTTCCGAACTGGGGGATGTCACCTCAGGCAAGACCCCCGGCCGCCAGTCGGACGGTGATCTGATCATCGCCGACCTGACCGGCACCGGCGTTCAGGACACCGCCATCGCAACTCTTGCAGGCTCCCGCGCAGATGCGGCGGGCGCCGGCACCACTTTTACCAGCTGATCAACCAGGAACCACGCATATGGCAGACCCCAAGCTGTATTTCTCCCGCTCTGAATACCAGGCGCGTATCAAAAAAACCCGGTCCGAGATGGCCCGCCGCGGCATTGATCTTTTGATCGTCACCGACCCCTCGAATATGAATTGGTTGACTGGCTATGACGGCTGGTCGTTCTATGTGCATCAGTG
>NZ_LUKH01000417.1:0-2522 GCF_001593695.1 Leisingera sp. F5
CTTGTGGGGTAATGCCTTGAAATGTGCGTACTGTCATGAGATTTAAGATTCTCCGGCCTTGAATTAATGAGTTTTAACGTAATATCTAGAGTGTAGCGCAAGGACACCTGTGGAAACCACGGTTTTTGCGGTCGCCTAATTCATACTTTGGTCTAAACGGAAAATCACCCTATGTCTAACCCGTTGTTACAGCCTGCTGAGCTGCCTGCTTTTTCAGCCATTAAACCTGAACATGTACAGCCGGCTATTGAGCAGCTTTTGGTTGAAAACAGACAACAAATCCAACAATTACTAGCGGATGTTGAGACGCCGGATTGGGAGCAATTCATCGCCCCTATCGAGGCGCTGGATGACCGCTTAAGCCAGGCTTGGTCACCTGTCAGTCATATGAACTCGGTGGTGAATAGTGATGATCTGCGCGAAGCCTACAATGCTTGCTTGCCGCTGCTGAGTGAATACGGCACTGAAATGGGTCAGAGCCCTGAACTGTATCAGGCCTATCAGGCGATTGCTGATAGTGATCAGTTTGCGGCTTTGGATCAGGCGCAGCAAAAAAGCATTGAAAATGCCCTGCGAGATTTTCGGTTGGCCGGTGTTGCACTGAGCGCTGATAAAAAGCAGCGCTACGGCGAGATTAAAAAGCGCTTGTCTGAGCTAACCAGCAAATTTGCTGAGAATGTGCTGGATGCAACCCAGGGTTGGACCAAATTAGTTGAAAGTGCTGAGGACTTAGCGGGCGTGCCAGAGTCCTCCCTCGCGGCCATGGCGCAAGCGGCAACAGCCAATGATCAACAGGGCTATTTAATCACCCTGGAATTCCCCTCCTACTTCCCGGTGGTAACCTACTGCGAAAATGCCAGTCTGCGTGAAGAGGTATACGAAGCTTTTGTGACCCGCGCTTCCGACCAGGGGCCCAACGCGGGCGAATGGGATAACAGTGGGTTGATTGATGAAATTCTGGCTCTGCGTCACGAACTGGCCCTGCTGCTGGCCTTGCGGCACAAATTGGCCTTGCACTTGTGACCGCGGCACGAACTGCCCTTGCTGGCCCTGAAACTGAGGCTGCTGCGGAATTCCGTATGTCTGGGCGGTGGCTGCAAACCCCATCTGCTGCTGGCCGTATTGCTGCTGCGCGCTCTGCCCGTACTGCTGCGGCACGCCATAGGTGCCGGTGCTGTTCCCGGCCATGGTGGCCTGGGGCAGACCATAGGGCTGCTGCGGCTGAGGTTGCGGCGCCATCCGCTCGGCCAGGTAGATCTTCAGCAGCCCGCGCGGCCCGTCGGGATGTGCCATCGCCTGCTGGCTGGCGAGATAGCCGCTGGTTTGCGCCCGCTGGAATGAGCTGATCAGCAGATCTTTTTCGAAATCATTCAGCTGCCCGCTGACCGGATAGCCAAGGTAAGCCTGATAGGTGGAAACAGCCTCGCGCGTTTTACGGCCCAGCTGCCCGTCAACTGCGCCTGCAGGGAAGCCGAAGTAATTCAGCGATTCCTGAATTTGGCGGCCTTCCTGCGTGGACGGCAACCGGGAACGCCGGGGCGCCTTGCCCCCCGAGCGCCGCTGATTCTTGGACAGAGCGCCTCCGATGATGCCGCCAAGGATGGCGCCGGCAGCAAAGTCGCCCGCATCAGCAGAAACACGGGCAGCCGGCGTCAACGCCAGCGAAAAACAGATAATGGATTTGGAAAGCAGCTTGAATCGCATAAACAACCCCTAAGACAATGCACTTTTTGATTGCATCAATTGCATTCAAGACCGCGCGGTGTCAAAGGCAGAAATCCAGCATTTAATGGAAAAACCCGGCCACAGCTGCCAGGACGCCCCAGGGTACTGGCAGTAAAGAAATTCTACGCAAAAAAGTGGCCGGCAATTCTGCCGGCCACTTGCATTCAACAGCTGCGGTAAACAGCGGTCAGTCAGTGGAGAACGACGGCAGGGCCGCACCGCCGGAGGCCTGCACCGGCTGCACCCGGCCGCCTGCCAGCTTGGCCGAAGCTGTCTTGATCAGCTCTGCCCGCTCAGGCTGTCCCGGGGCAAAGACAGGTGCCGCGCCGCCTTCCAGCGAGATCACGGCCATGCCGTACCAGTCCTGCGCCCGATCTGCCGTAACCGGCGCGCCAAAGCCCAGCGCCAGATGGTGGCCGATCAGCTCAGCATAGGGGCGCTGGCCGGTGCCGGTCAGGATCAGCGCAGCACCCAGCGCCACGTCCATGTCATCGCGGCGGTAGCCGGAGAACAGACAGATCCCGGCGGTATTGGCCAGCTGCTCCAGCGACATGCCGGATTGCAGCACGAACTTCTGCACATCACCCATCACCTCGCCGCTGCCCGCGGTTCCCAGCTTGGCCAGGAAGGGCTGCACAGCCGGGCCGAATGCATCGCATTGGCTGTCGATCTGTGCTTGCGAAACACCCTGAACCTTGCCGGCCCGGGTCTCGCCCGCGTTGATGGCATAGGTGCGGGCCAGACAGAATTGTTCGCCCAGCGCCAGTTCCGGATCGGTCATGCTTGCCGCCGTCATG
>NZ_LUKH01000418.1:0-2516 GCF_001593695.1 Leisingera sp. F5
TGGAGCAGCTGATGCGCTCGGGCGGCAATGGCGGCAGCACCGTGTTTGATCAGATGACAGCCAGTTACACGATTGAAGGCGGCAACCTGCGCAATCAGGATCTTCTGGTTCTGCTCAAGGGGTTCCGCGCCGAAGGCAAGGGCCGGATCGGGTTGGGCGCGCGGGATCTGGATTACCTGTTTATTCCCCAACTGGTGCGGGCAGGCAGTGATCAGGTGCTGACCATCCCGGTGCGGATCACCGGCCCTTGGGAAAACCCGGACATCCGCCCGGACCTGAGCCAGGCGCTGCAGCCGAAGATCGACGAGATCGAACAGGAAGCCAAGGACCGGGTGCGCCAAAAGCTGAGTGAGGAGCTGAACACCGAAATCGCGCCGGAACAGAATCTGAACGACGTGCTGAAAGAGCGTATCGAACAGGAAGCCCGGGACCAGCTGCTGAAGCTCCTCGGCGGCGATTGATCTGCCCCGCCGGAGGCCGGGTTAAGGAGGGCCACAGGCCCCCCGGCGTAGCCTGGCCTGTCCTTGGCGCGGGTGCAGGCGCCTTACATGAATTAGTCTCGATGTGATCTGACACCGCCCCCTTCTCAGCAAGCTGAAATGGGGACGGCGCATCTCTTGATGGAGATGATGGTTGCCCGTTTTTTTGGTGGTGCTGACCCACCACAAAACGAGGAAGCCACGATGCTGAAGACTACCGACAAGATCATCAAGCACAAAACCGGCCTGCTGAACCTGGCCGAGGAACTGGGCAATGTCAGCAAAGCCTGCCAGGTCATGGGCATGTCGCGCGATACCTTCTACCGCTACAAATCCGCGGTCGAGGAAGGTGGTGTCGAGGCTCTGTTCGAGCGCACGCGGCGCAAGCCCAATCTGGCAAACCGGGTCGATGACGCCACCGAGCAGGCGGTGATCAAATCGGCCACCGATTTCCCGGCCTATGGCCAGGCCCGCACGTCCAACGAGCTTCGCAAGCTGGGCGTCTTCGTCTCGCCATCCGGCGTCCGGTCGATCTGGCTGCAGAACGACCTGGCGAACTTCAAGGCCCGGCTGAAAGCCCTGGAGGCCAAGGTCGCCGAAGAGGGTTGCATTCTGACCGAAGCGCAGGTGCAGGCGCTGGAGAAAAAGAAGCTCGACGATGAAGCCTGCGGCGAAGTGGAGACCGCGCATCCCGGCTATTTGGGGTCGCAGGACACCTTCTACGTCGGCACCCTCAAGGGCGTGGGGCGGGTCTACCAGCAGACCTATGTCGACACCTATTGCAAGGTGGCACATGCCAAGCTCTACACAACCAAGACGCCGATCACCGCCGCTGATCTGCTTAACGACCGGGTACTGCCGTTCCATGACGAGCATGACCTGCCGGTGCTGCGGATCATGACAGATCGCGGCACGGAATATTGCGGCCGGGCCGACAAGCACGACTTCCAGCTCTTCCTGGCCATCAACGATATCGACCACACCAAGACCAAGGTGAAATCGCCCCAGAGTGAGACCGTAAAGCAATCGATCCAGTGGATCGATTGTAGGGCGAACGGGATCTGCGAACGGTTCCACAAGACGGTGCTGCAAGAATTCTATCAGGTCGCCTTCCGCAAGAAGCTCTATGACAGTATCGAAGCACTGCAAGCGGACCTGGACGAATGGCTGCATCACTACAACCACCAACGCACTCATCGTAAGGCTCCGGCGGCGGCCGTCTGATCTCGGGATCGATCCGATGGTAGGTCCGGCCTTATGTCCGACTTCAATAACCGCCCTCAAATCGAAGTTCTTTCCGCTGCCGATGGTGATCGCCGCCGGTATTGGTCAGATGATGATAAACTGCGCATCGTTGAGGAGAGCTTTATCGGTCACCGACAAGCGGCAGCCACAGCGCGGCGGCATGGCATTAGCCGGTCGCTGCTGACCACCTGGCGGCGGCAGTATCGAAACGGTGAGCTTGGGTCTTCTCGCCCGGTGCCGTTCGCGCCGGTGACCGTGGCAAAGGGAACTTCCGCGTCGCAGGCAAATCCGGTTGAACCCTGTCCGCCTCCGGACTGTCAGGTTGAGATAGCCCTGCCGAACGGGCGCCGGCTCATCGTGCCGATGGGCGTGGAGCCCGAAGCACTTACCCGGATTCTGGCAGTGGTGGATCGGCAGTGATCGCGTTTCCGGCAGGCGTGAAGGTGTGGATTGCAGGCGGCGTCACCGACATGAGGCGGGGCATGAACACCCTGGCGCTGCAGGTGCAAGAAGGGCTCGGCCGCGATCCCCATGCGGGCGAGCTCTTTTGCTTCCGGGGCCGCAAGGGCGATCTGGTCAAGATCCTGTGGCATGATGGCGTGGGTATGTCGCTGTATCTGAAGCGCCTGGAGGCGGGCAAGTTCATCTGGCCGGTGAGCCGGTCCGGCGAGGCGGTGCAGATCTCTGCGGCACAACTGGGCTATCTTCTGGAGGGGATCGACTGGCGCAATCCGCGCTGGACGCAACGTCCTGCAAAGGCTGGTTAAATGTTCCGTCTGGCCTGTTTTTATT
>NZ_LUKH01000419.1:0-2515 GCF_001593695.1 Leisingera sp. F5
AACCCCGGCAGGCCATCCATCAGGCGTTCATAATCACCCAGCGGCATCCGCAGCGCGGTTTCATGCCCCTTCATGATGCCAATGCTGCCGCCGCGCCCGGCAATCGGCGACAGCAGCTCTGTCAGCAGGCTGATGCCGTCATCCTCGGGAGCAGGTGCGCTCCAGGTGCGGATATCCTCGATCCAGGTGCGGCGCATCAGATCGGCGCCGATCTCCGGGATGATGGCAATGGGTTTGCCTGCAGGCGGCACAAACAGGAACCAGGGCCGGGTCGGGCTTTGCCAGAACAGCGTGTGAAAACCGCTGAAATAGCGCACCTCGGGTTCTGTCAGCAGCAGGAGCCCGTCAAGCCCCTGCTGTGCCATCAGCGCCTGCGCCTTTTGGGTCCGGGCCGCGAACTCTGCCTCCGGAAAGCCGCGCACGGGCGCCTTAGACATTGTCTTGCCCTGCCATGATCGCCGCATAAATCACCGGGTCGGTGACACCTTCGGAGCCGATCAGCAGGACGCGGGCCTTTGGCCCCAGCCCCAGTTGTTCGGCAAGGTCCGGCGCCTGGCAAGCCGCAATCAAGGCGGCAAGGCCTGCAACTGCGCTTTCGCCGGCTTCAACCGCCGGATCGCCGGTTTCCGCATTGGCCAGCAGCCGCACGGCTGGCGCCACGATGCTGTCCGGGATGGTCAGAAAATCCGAAGCTTCCTCGGCCAGGATTTCCCAGGCCATTTCCGATGGCTCGCCACAGGACAGGCCGGCCATAATGGTCTCTTGCTGGATTGCGAAATTGGTCGCCTTGCCGTTGCGCGCGCTGTCAAACAGGCAGGCGGCCAGCTCCGGCTCGACGATGACAACCCGCGGTGCCTCGGCGCCGTAATACTGCCGCAGCGCCGCCGCGACCGAGGCCGCCAGCCCGCCGACACCGCCCTGCAGGAACACATGGGTCGGCGCCTGTTCCAGCGTCTCACAAGCCTCGCGCGTCATCACGCAATAGCCGGCCATCACATCGCGCGGCGGCTCGGTGTAGCCCTCCCAGGAGGTATCCGAGACCACAAACCAGCCGTTCTCCGCGGCCTCTTTCTTGGCCAGCAGCACCGAGTCGTCATAGTCGCCCGTGATGCGGATCACCTCGGCGCCCAGCTCGCGCATAGCCACGGCACGGCCTTCGCTGACCTCGGCATGGATATAGATCCGGCACGGCGCGCCAAAGCGCTGACAGCCCCAGGCCAGCGAGCGGCCATGGTTGCCGTCGGTGGCAGAGACCAGAGTGATGCCGACGCAGGCTTCCTTGTGCGCACCTTTGCGGATATCTTCCAGGCTGACGTCCTGACCCAATTGGCGGCTCAGCTCGCGCTGCAGCACCCGCAGCGCCGCATAGGATCCGCCCAGCGCCTTGAAGCTGCCCAAGCCGAACCGCGGCCCTTCGTGTTTGTAGTCGATCCTGTCAACGCCCATTTTATCCGCCAGCCCTGCCAGCGAGACCAGCGGCGTCTCTTCATAGCCGTCCCACGCAGTGATTTCTGCGCAGGCATTGCCAAAGTCCTGCTCAGACAGAACGGTATAAGCGGCATCGCCGGATTTCGGGCTGCCTGCCGTGTGGCGCATGGCAACAGTGAATTTTTCAAACATGATCAGTCCTTTCCCGCTGGCAGCCGGTCACGCACCAGTTGCACCCAGAACTCCGCACCGATGGGCAGCAGAGCGTCGTTGAAGTCATAGTCTGCCGAATGCAGCGGTTGGCCGTTAGGCCCGTCCTCGCCATTGCCCAACAGCAGAAAGCACCCCGGCACAGCGGCGGCGAAATGGGCGAAATCTTCGGAAAAGCTCATTGGCGGGCGGTTGCGGATCACCTCGCACCCAGCAGCTTCGCCCGCACGGCAAGCGGCTTCGGCCGGGCCTTCCGCATTGATGGTTTCGACAAATTCGGTGTTGAAGCTCATCTCAACCTCCACCGCATGGGCGGCGGCGACACCGGCAGCAATCTGGCGCATGAAACGTTCAACCGCCTCGCGGCCCGCAGGCACCCGTGCGCGCACGTCGCCCTTCAGCACCGCGTGTCCCGGCAGCACATTGCGCTGGCCGTCAGTCAGAAACTCAGTCACCGAGACCACCGCGCCAGCCCCCGGCGCCAGCTTGCGCGAGACGATGGTTTGCAGCGCCAGCACCATTTCCGCCCCGACTGTGATGGCATCGACACCCGCCTGCGGCATCGAAGCATGACCGCCCTGCCCCTTGATCGCGATTTCAAACAGGCTTTCGCTGCCGCAAATCTGCCCCGCGCGGGTCGAGACCTGCCCGACAGGCGCGCCTGGCAGGTTGTGAATGGCATAGACTTCTTCGATCGGGAACCGCTCCAGCAGCCCTTCGGAAATCATCGCCTGGGCGCCCAGCCCGTGCTCCTCGTTGGGCTGGAAGATGAACACAACAGTGCCGTCAAACCCCTGCTCCTGCACCAGCCGTTCCGCAGCACCCAGCAGCATGGCCATATGGCCGTCATGACCGCAGGCATGCATCTTGCCGGGTG
>NZ_LUKH01000420.1:0-2515 GCF_001593695.1 Leisingera sp. F5
GCCCCGTAGGTACTGGTCACAAAAGCCTGAATCGCCCTATTGATCAGACCGTGCATACAATGGCCCCTCTTTGCCTTTGCCACAGTCTTGACGCCTGCAGGTTAAGAAAGAACCAACAAAGCTGATTTGCGTGATAAGGCGCGCGCGTTTCTTGTGTAATTTTCAACTCTTGCACGAACCCTGCACCCTCAGCAGCAGAAACCGGCTATGTGCGCAGCGCGGCCATGGTCTGGCAGCCGGCCCTGCAGCCAGCCGCATCTGATACCTACTTCAAATTTGCACGCACCAGCACTCCCGCATTGGACCGTTCAGGCGCCCCTCCCTACTGGACCGGCTGGCGCCAGGAGGCAAGCCTGCAGCTCTGTATCCGCGCCAAACCGGCGGCTTCCAACCTGCCGCCGGCACGCTGTGTGCCAAACCTGCAACCCGCGCATAAAAAAGCGGAGGGGCTGCCTCCGCTTTTCCTGCTGGTGATAGGCCGGTGCCTCAGAAATCTGTCGGCGCGCCACCCTCGGCCTTGCGACGGGCGACGAAATCCGCCAGTTCGTCGCGAACTGCTGCGTCCATCGGCGGCTCCTCGAAATCGGCGATGATCTCCTTGAACAGCTTGTGGGCGCGCTCAGCAGTCCAGGTCGCACCTGCCGCCTCCCAGGCCTCGTAATTGCGCCAGTCGCTCAGGAACGGCTGATAGAAGGCCTCGGAATAGCGGTCCTGGGTGTGCTGAATACCGAAGAAATGGCCGTCATTGCCGACTTCCTTGATTGCATCCAGCGCAATTTCCTCCGGTCCGGTCGCCGAGATTTGCGGCTGCATATAGCGTTCGATCTGCTGCAGGATCTCGCAATCCATGATGAATTTCTCCGGGCTGGCAATCAGCCCGCCCTCCAGCCAGCCGGCCGCGTGGTAGACCATATTCGTGCCTGACTGCACCGCAGCCCACAGCGAATTGGAGGTCTCCCAGATCGCCTGCCCGTCCGGTACGTTGGCGGCGCAAACGCCTGAGGAGCGCATCGGCAGGCCATAGAACCGCGCCATCTGCCCGGTCATCTGGGTCGAGCGCATGTATTCCGGCGTGCCGAATGCCGGCGCGCCCGACTTCATGTCGACGTTGGAGGTAAAGGTGCCAATCACGCAGGGCGTGCCGGGACGCACATACTGGAACAGCGCAATGGCACAGAGGCTTTCGGCAATCGACTGCGCTACCGCACCGGCCATGGTCACCGGCGCCATCGCGCCCGCCAGCGTGAACGGCGACACCACGATGGCCTGACCGCGCCGCGCCAGCCGCAGGCAGCCGTCGATCATCGGAAAGTCGTGCTTCAGCGGCGAGGTGGAGTTGATGTTGGTGTACATATGCGGCTTGGCATCGAATTCTTCGTGGCTGAGCCCGCCGGCAATCCGCACCATCTCCATCACGTCTTCGACCCGCTCCTTGCCAAGGGAGTAGGCATGCATCGCTTTGTCGGTGAGCGTGAGCTTGTCGTAAAGCACATCCAGATGCCGGGTAGAGGCATGCAGGTCCACCGGCTCCACCGGATAGCCGCCGGCAAAGTGGATGCAGTTGAAGTACTGGGTCAGTTTCAGCAGGTTACGGCATTGCTCGCGGTTGCCGGCCACCTTTTTGTTCAGCTCCATATCCCAGTAGTTCGGCGGCGAAGACACATTGCCGAACAGGATGTGATTGCCGCCCAGCGGAATGGTCCGGTCCGGGTTGCGCGGCGTGATCGAGAATTCGCGCGGGGCCTTGCCAACCATCTCCATCACAAAGTCCCGGTCCATTTTGACCAGCTCGCCCTCGACCTTGACGCCGGCCTGTTTGAAGATCTCCAGCGCTTCCGGGTTCAGGAAAACCACGCCGATCTCTTCCAGGATACGCATGGCGCCCTCGTGGATTGCCATCACGCCTTCCTCGCTCAATGGCTCGGTCGGCCGGTCGATGTTGACCGGGATCTGCCAGGGCATTTGCTCCAGCGCAGCGCTGCCGCGCCGGGCCGCTGCGCCTGCCCTGCCTCCGCCCCGCTTCTTGCGCGCACCTGTGTCTGCCATACCGGTCTCCCCTGGATCCGAATTTCAAAAATGCCGATAGCCACTCACTGTGCCAATCCCGCCCGCCGAAAACAGTCCAAACCCGACTATCGCTGTCGTTTTTGCCGTGCGATCCGGCGGTTCAGGATATTTCTGTACACTTGTGCCCAGTATGCCGCAGCAAAAACCAGCGTACAAGACTGCACGCCGGCAAAAACGGGCGTCCCCGTTTCAAAACGCGGGAATCAGTGGAGGATCAGCGGTCCATCCAGGCCGGGATATGGCCGATATCGGGCAGCACAATATCTGCGTGCGGCGCCAGCTCATCGTGCAGGGCCATGCCGGTCAGGACGCCGATCCGCTGCATTCCCGCCGCCGCGCCTGCTTCCAGATCATGGCGGCTGTCGCCGACCATGGCCGTCCGGCCGGGAGAGACGCCCGCAGCCTTGCAAAAGGCCAAAAGCGGATCCGGCGCCGGCTTGGCCCCATG
>NZ_LUKH01000421.1:0-2512 GCF_001593695.1 Leisingera sp. F5
CCTGGCGGAACGCGCCCGGGCAGAGGCCAGCGACCCGATGTTCGAACTGCTGGAGGCCGGCGGAGTTATGGCCGCCTTCAAATTGCTGACCACGGGCGAGCTGGACCGCGCAGCCCTGGATGCCTATTCCGAAACCACCCTGGCCAGCCCCCGTCCGGCACTGCCGGATCAGGTGCTTCTGGCGGAATTTGCCCGCGCGGCGTTGCCCTCCTCGCCTTATGCCTATGCGCTGGACATCACCGGCGAGACGGTGCTGGGGCTGATCGAAGCGGACCCGATGGCAGGCCGCGATCAGGAGCCGCTGCTGAATGACCGCGACTGGGTGCAACTGCAGAACATCTGCGGTTAGACGCCCGGTTCTGTTGCGCCCAGCCGCAGTTTTGCGCGGCAGAAAACGCCTAGCCCTTTTGACTGCTGTCAAAGGCCGCTTTCATGAAGTCGGCTTTCATCATGTGCGCCTTCATCGCGGGCAGGCCGATTGCTTTCAATGCGATCACCGATGCGTAGATCAGCGTTGCAGTGGCAAGGGCATCCAGCATCCATCCAAGAGGCACCGCCGCTGCGCCCAGATGTCCTGGCAGCGCCGAGAGCGCCGGAATAGTCCAGAAACCGGTCAGCGCATGCAGCACAAGCGCAATCCAGAACCCGGCGCAATACGGGCAATGCCATTGCTCATAGAGCGACTGCAGCGGCCGCGGCAGCATCGCCAGCAGCCTGTTGAACCAGGTCCCCCACTCCGGGAGTTTTTCCCAGATCAGGATATGCAATGCGGTTCCGATCAGAACAGGTTCGAATGTCATGGGTTTTTCCTTTCGCGGATTTCGATTGTTAGTTAGTTAGACTTACCTTACTGCGCAAAAAGGCGCCGATCCCTTCAGCCGGTCTCAGACTTTTCTGCCAGCGCGGCTGCGAGAGCGTCTCCGTCCAGGCCCGGTGCTTCAGACAGGAAACTCCGGGCAGCGGCCTGATACATCTCCTCTCCTGTTTGCAGCATCTCGCGCCCCTGAGGCGTGAGCAGTATATGCTGGGCACGGGCATCGTAGCGGCAGGGCACCCGCTCCACCAATCCGCGCTCTGTCAGCTTGACAACCATCGCACTGGCCGAGGCTTTCCTGACGCCCAGATCCTCAACCACGTCTTGCAGGTGCTGGCCGTGGTCGTCTTTGCTGGTTTGCTTGATCTCCTGCTCCTTGATGGCGCGCAGGTATTCATACTCGCTGTGGCTAAGCCCGATCCGGGCGCCGCCCCTCGCCCAGTGCCGGTGTGCGTGGCGGTGTGCCAATTCGATCAGTTGCGCGAAGGTCATGCTGTCTCCAGTTAGTCTGGAAGCCTAACTAATGAACTTTCGGAAGAAGTCAAGAGAGGGCAAGCCCGGACATTGCCGGCGGCAAAAAGCACAAAGCCCGCCCCTGAAACTGTCTGGAACGGGCTTCGAAATGCTCTTCGGTGCCTTTCACCTTCTGGCTGCGAAGGGGAGAGACCGTCTTTTCAGCAGCCGGAGCCGGGACGGTCAGGCCTCTGCCCTGGCTTTACTTGCTGATCCGCGCCCCGGCAAAACCAGCCTTGCGGGCTTTGGCCAAGGCTGCAGCGGCTTGGTCATGGGCGTGAAACGGGCCTGCCAGAACAACCTTATAGGGCTGCCCCCTGCGGCTGACAGTGCCAAGGCGCACTGGCAGACCGGCAGCGGCAAGCCGCCGCGCTGCGGCCTTGGCCTCAGCGGCACCGGCATAGGTTGCGGCGCGAATATACCGTCGCGATGCGGCTTGCTGCGGCGCCGCCGCATCCGGTGCAGAGCGGGTGGACAGGCGCAGGCCCGACGGCTGCGCTTCGGCCGGGCTGCGGCGCACATTGCGCGGCAGTGTCAGCGTGGCACGGTCCAGCGGCAGCTGCACCAGGCGGCGCGGCACGCCCTTGGTCCAGACCTGCGCCATCTGCGCATCGCCCTCGGATGTGCGCACGCCGCGCATCGTGTTCAGACGGTCGTCTTCACGCTCCACTGCCAGGTAGCCGGCCGGGGCTTGGGCAAAACCGGTCACCACTGCCGGGCGCACGGTACGCACCGCTCGCTGCGGGTTCAGCCGCCCATCGGTCCAGACCGGGCGATAGCCTTCGGGCACCGAGAAACTGTTGCTGAGGCGGCGGTCCTGGTAGATGTGCGTCTGCACCACACGCGTATTCGGGGTGAGGCGCAGGGAGGATTGCGGGCCGCTGCCCTGACCCCCGTAGGTCACCGGCGAAACAGTTTGCGGGCCGCAGCGCGCGCCGGTGGCATTGGTGTACTGGCGGCTGATATCCGAAAGACCGGCACACGCACCGCTGCTTGCGGGCTGCACTGCAGCCGGAGCGGGTGCTGCTGGGGCCGGGATTGGCTTGGGCGTCACACGCACGACTCTCTTAGGTGCCGGTTTCGGCGCCGGAGCAGCAGCGGCGGGCTGGGCGCTGGTGGATTGCGGTGTACGGCGCGGCTTGGCCGTGGTGACGATCCTGGGCGCTGCGGCGGCGGGCTTGGCAG
>NZ_LUKH01000422.1:0-2510 GCF_001593695.1 Leisingera sp. F5
ACATCATGCAGACGGTGCCGACCTTTGCCTATCTCACCCCCTTGCTGGTGCTGTTCGGCTTTGGCCCGGTTGTTGGCCTGATCGCCTCGGCCATCTATGCCGCGCCGCCGATGGCGCGCAATGTTCTGTTGGGGCTGGAGCGGGTCGAGCCGGAGATCAAGGAAGCCGCAATCATGGCAGGCGGGACCCGCCTGCAGCAGCTGTTTCAGTGCGAAATCCCATCAGCCGGGCAGCAGATTATGGTGGGCGTCAATCAATGCCTGATGGCGGCGCTGTCGATGGTGATCATAGCGGCTGTTATCGGTGGCTTCGATGACATCGGCTGGGAAGTTCTCCTGACCATGCGCAAGGCGCAGTTCGGTCAAAGCCTGCTGGCCGGTTCAGTTATCGTGGTCTTTGCCATCCTGATCGACCGGATGAGCGGCACCCTGACCGAAGAGCGGCGCAACAAACACGATCCGCGCATCGCCTGGGGCATTCTGGCCGTGGGTGCCGCAGCCAGCGCCGTGTTTTGGGGCCATATTCAGCAGCCCGGCGCCTATGCGCTGTTCAACCCGGTGGCGGACAGTGTCGACAGAGGGCTGTCGTCCTTTACCACCGCCAATGCCGATGCGCTGACAGCGTTCAAGAACAACGTGCTGTTTTATGTGCTGCTGCCGTTGCGGATCGGGCTGGACCAGGCGGTGCTGCCCTTCACCTGGGGTTTCTCCTGGACCCCGATGATGAGTGCGGTGCTGTTTGCAGCGGGCGCCGCTGCCGGTGTGGTCTTTGCGTTGCGCGGGCAGACGGCGCTGGGCGTGATGCTGTTGATTGCTGCCGGCATGCTGGAGACAGGTATTTCGCAACTGCCCTGGCCCTTTGTGCTGATTGGCGCAGGCGCGCTGGCCTGGGTTGCAGGCGGCCGCGGGCTGGCGATCATGACAGTTGTTCTGCTGGGCACCATTCTGGTCTCCGGCCTATGGGAGCGGGCGTTGCTGTCGCTGTATCTGTCGGGCGCTGCGGTCTTTGCCTGCGCGGTGATGGGCGGCGCCATCGGCCTTGTATCGGCGGTGTCGCCCGGTATCTGGCGGCTGGTGCGGCCCATCTGCGACATGCTGCAGACGATCCCGCTGTTTGTGTTCCTGATCCCGGTTCTGATGGTGTTTCAGATCGGCGAGTTCTCGGCCTTCCTGGCGATTATCGCCTATGCCATCGTGCCGATGATCCGCTACACCCGGCACGGGCTGGTCTCGACGCCGGAGGAGATGATCGAAGCCGCAACAGCCTCCGGTGCCACCAAATGGCAGATGCTCAAGGATATCCGCGCACCTTATGCGGCGCCCTCGATCCTGCTGGGGCTCAATCAGACCATCCTCTATGCCTTTGCGATGCTGGTCATTGCAGCGCTGATCGGCACCACCGGCCTTGGCCAGTCGATCTATCTGGCGCTGGGGCAGGCGGATGTGGGGCTGGGTATCTCTGCCGGTGCGGCAATGGCGATTCTTGCCTTGATCGCCGACCGCATGGTGCAGGGCTTTGCCGAGGAACGGCGCAAAGCACTGGGGCTTTAAGCCCCGCTGCAGCGAAGTGAGAAGGGCGCCCCAGCGGCGCCCTTTTTTGATCTGGGGCAACGTCTTATACTGTTCGCCCGCTTATAGCTGCACAACAGACTGATCTAAGGCAGGAGAGACCCCGATGGGCTGGCTTGAATTCATCGCGGCGCTGGCGCTGTTTCTGCTGAGCCATGCGATACCAGTGCGCCCGCCGGTGCGGCCCTGGCTGGTGAGCCGCCTCGGCCTGCGCGGCTATATCATCGCCTACAGCCTTCTGTCGCTGGCGATTCTGGCCTGGCTGGTCATGGCGGCGGCACGGGCGCCTTATGTCGGCGTGCTGCCCTATTGGGACATCTTCCGATGGGCGCCGCTTTTGCTGATGCCGCTGGCCTGCCTGCTGGCGGTGGCGGGAATGATGCGGCAGAACCCGTTCAGCTTTGGCGGCCTGGGGCTGCGGGCCTTTGACCCGGCAAAACCCGGCATTCTGGCGGTCAGCCGCCATCCGCTGCTTGCGGCCATGGCGCTGTGGGGCGGGGCGCATCTGCTGGCCAATGGCGATCTGGCGCATGTGATCCTGTTCGGATTGTTTGCGGGGTTTGCTTGGACCGGAATGGCATTGATCGACCGGCGCACTCAGCGGCGGATGGGGCAGGGCGAATGGACCCGTCTCAGCCGCAATACAGCACGGCTGAATCTGGCCCGCCTGCGCCCGTCTGCGGCTGAGGTGGCGCTGGCGGCGGCGGTGTTCCTGGTCCTGCTGATCCTGCACGCCCCGGTCATCGGCTACAGCCCGTTGCCGTGGTAGGGGTTGACCCCGCCCGCCGCATGACCACCTATGAACTGAGACGAGACTGGAGAGAACGACCGATGCACCTGGCCTATGTGATGACCCAAGAACGCGGTGCCACCGACCGCCTGCTGAGTGAGCTGGCTGAGAAATTGCAGGCCAAGGGCATCCGCCTGGCAGGCATCGCGCAG
>NZ_LUKH01000423.1:0-2509 GCF_001593695.1 Leisingera sp. F5
TCCGCTTTCCCGGGTTTGGAGGGCGGGGCGAGAATGTCACGGATAGAGGAAAGGATCACGGGCCGCCGGGACAACGAATGGGCGGCGTCAAGCAGCGCCAGAAACTCCTTGCGCAGGGAACGGCGGCCAAAGGGGTACAGCTCGGTAATCAGCACATCGGGCTGCATTTCGTTCAGAGTTGCACGGAGAATATCTTGGCGCCGGATCAAATAGGCCGCATCCGCCAGTGTTCCGTCCTCCGCCAGCAGCCGGGTGAAATTAACCCCGTCAGAGCGCAACGGCGGCAGCTGGATCAACTCGGTCCCGCCTGTGTCAAGCTGCGGGGTGTGGAAGCCGCCTGAAACCACCTGAACCTTGTGGCCGGCAGCGGAGAAGGCGCGCGCGAGCGTCAGCGCACGGGCCAGGTGGCCGGTGCCAAGCAGATGAGTGACGGCAATCAGGACTTTCATGGTGCGCCCTTGCGGATCAGCCGGACCGGTTCGGGCCAAGGCATAAGGGCGGAGCCGCTGATTTCCACCACAAACAGCCGGTTGCGTTTGATGCGGAAGGGCGCGGGGCCGTCGAAATCCCAGCCATGGGCGCGGGCCAGGATCATTCGCATGATGCCGATGTGGCAGACCGCGACTGTGTCCCGTGTCAGGCTGCGCAACCAGGGTTCAATGCGGGTCCAGACCTCTGCCGGGGATTCTCCGCCGGGCGGGCGGTAGTGCCAGCCCCAATCCTCGATATCGCGGAAACCGCTGGCTGGGTCGGTCTTCAGGTCCAGCCCGTGCAGCCCCTCCCAGTCGCCCCAGTTCATTTCGGTCAGTTCCTCTGCGGTGCTAGGTGCGCGGCCTGTGATCAGTTCTGCGGTTTCCGCCGCGCGCATCAGCGGGCTGGACCAAAGACCGGCCTGCTGCCAGTCAGCGGGCAAGGCATAGCCGGGCAGCTCTTCGCGGGCTTGGTCATCCAGCGGGATGTCGCTGCGACCCTGGATGCGGCCGGCGCGGTTCCAGGCGGTGTGGCCATGGCGCAAAAGGGCAAGGCGGATCATGCGCGTGTCTCCATCAGCGGTAAAACAGTTGCCCAGAATTGCCGGGCAGCGGCGGGTGCGAGATGGCGGGAAGATATGAAGTCACGTGCATCCTGGCCAGCTTCGGTGCGGAGCGCGCGGTTTGCAAGCAGGTGTCCGGTAAAGGCTGCGAGAGCCTCCGGGCCGTTTTCCGGCGCCGGGCAGCCAGCGGGCAGCAGCACGTCCCGCACGCCGGGGCGGTCCTGGGCCGCGATGGGTAAACCGTGAGCCTGGGCTTCAAGGTAGACCATGCCAAAGGCTTCATTGACGCCGGGCCAAAGGAACAGGCTGGCGTTGGCATAGGCGGCAGCCAGCTCCATGCGGGAAAGCTGGCCGAGGAAGTGCACTTTGCCGCCGTAAGGCGCCATCAGCGCCTCGACGCCGCCTCGGGCGGGGCCGTCGCCTGCAATGTCCAGCTGCCAATCGCCAGGCAGATGAGAGAGCGTTTCGGAGATGATTTGGTAGGAGGCCAGCTTGTCGCCTTTGCGCATCATGCCGGCCGTCAGCATCGGGCCGTCAAGCGAGGAGGCTTCGGGCAGCTGATCCCGCGGCAGGAAAGGGCGCAGGTGGGCCACTGCCTGAGTACCGCAGCGGTCGCGCTCCAATGCAAAATGGTCCTGTTCCGTGAAATAGAAGATCGCCGCGGCAGCATCGGCAGCGGCATGGGCTGTCTCGGCAAAGCCGCCCCATGGTCCGGTCAGGCGCTTCTTGGCGCGGGTTGACTCGATCTGCACATAGGGAATGCCGCGGGCGCGGGCGACGGCAGGGCCGATCAGATCGGGCGCCTTGTAATAATTGTGATAGCTGACCCAGAGGTCTGTTTCCGGAAGACCGCGGATTAGCCGTTTAACCTCGGCGTCTGCCTGATTGCGCAGACTTGCCTGCAGCGCCGCGTCGCCATGCTTGTCATAGATCCGCAAGTCGGAAACCAGCTGCACATCCGCGCCGCTGCCGCTGAGCAGGCCCATCAGGTTGCGGGCAATCTCGCGGTCGCCGGAGGGCACCGGGTGATGCGGCGGTTTCATCGGTGCGTAGAAGGCAACCCGCGTTCCGGCTCCCGGCTGCATGGCCGGTCAGCTTCCCTGCAGCATGGCATGCAGCCGGCTGGACAGCTGGGCGATGCCGGGATCCATTCCGAAATCACTGCGCAGGCGGGCCAGCGCGGCACCGGCCATATCCGCCAGCCGCTGCGGGTGCCGGGCAGCATAGAGCAGGGTTTCGGCCAGCGCCTCAGGGCCGTCCTCGCTCAGCAGGCCATGGGTGCCATGTGTGATGAACTCGGGGATGGCAGAAACCGGCGTCGACAGGATCGGCAGGGATTGCGAGGCGGCTTCCATCAGCACGTTGGGCAGCCCGTCGCGGTCGCCGTCCGCGGCGACCCGGCTGGGCAGCACAAACAGGTCCGAGCGGCGCATTGCCTCGATTACTTCGGGCTGGTCGCAGGCGCCGCGCCAGGTG
>NZ_LUKH01000424.1:0-2509 GCF_001593695.1 Leisingera sp. F5
GCACAAGTCGATCCGCGGCTCCGACCCGGATGCGGCATTGTACTGGCTGGCGCGGATGCTGGAGGGCGGCGAGGATCCGCGGTTTCTGGCCCGGCGGCTGACGATGATGTCGACCGAAGATATCGGCATGGCCGATCCGCAGGCCAATACTGTCTGCCTCAATGCCTGGCAGACGTATGAGCGCCTTGGCAGCCCGGAGGGCGAGCTGGCGCTGGCCAATGCTGCCGTCTATCTGGCGCTGGCGCCGAAATCCAACGCGGTTTACGTGGGCATCAAAGCCGCCCGGCGGCTGGCCAAGACCACCGGCAGCGCTCCGCCGCCCAAGCATATCCTGAACGCACCGACCAAGCTGATGTCCGAGCAGGGCTATGGCGATGGCTATGCCTATGACCATGACGCCGAGGACGGTTTTTCCGGGCAGAACTACTTCCCCGACGGCGTGAAGCGCCCGGTGCTGTATCAGCCGGTGGAGCGGGGTTTCGAGCGCGAGCTGAAGCGGCGCACGGATTATTTTGCGAACCTCAGGCTGAAGCGGAACACGTAAAGCGGCTTTCCATGGGAAAACCGCTGCCCCGGCGGGAGTATTTGGGAAAAGATGAAGCCGGTGTGAACGCGCAGGATCGGCCCGGCCGGAGCCTTGCAAGCGGTGCAATACGGGGAAAACTTGACATCCCGGCGCGCCCGCGCGACAGGACGGGGATGATGTCTTCGGTTTCCATGGTGGCCCTTGGCGGCGCAATCGGGGCGGTGTGCCGCTATCTGGCCGGGCTGGGGATTATCCGCCTGTTCGGCCATCACGATTTCCCGGTGGCGGTGATGACGGTCAATGTGATCGGCTCTTTCCTGATGGGGGTGTTTGTGGTTGCCGCAGCGATGCGCGGTCTGACCCACCTCAGCCCCTTGGTGATGACCGGGCTTCTGGGCGGGTTCACCACCTTCTCGGCGTTCTCTTTGGAGACCGCCAACCTGATCGAGCGCGGCGCCTTCGGGCAGGCGGCGCTGTACGTATGTTTGTCCGTGGGCCTGTCGGTTGGCGGATTGTTTCTGGGCCTGATGGCCGCAAGAGGAGTGTTCGCATGAGCGGCGTTCAGATGATTACCGTCAGCGAAGACGATGGCGGCCAGCGCATTGACCGCTGGCTGCGGCGGCTGTTTCCGCATGTGAACCAGGGCCGCATTGAGAAGATGTGCCGCAAGGGCGAGCTGCGGCTGGACGGTGGCCGGGTGAAGGCCAATACCCGGGTCGAGACCGGGCAGGTGGTGCGGGTGCCGCCGCTGGCGGACAGCGATCTGAAACCTGCCGCGCCGCGGGAGATGAGGGTTTCCGACGCCGATGCCAAGATGATCCAGTCTTGCGTGATTTACCGCGACGACGACGTGATTGTGCTGAACAAGCCCGCAGGCCTGGCGGTGCAGGGCGGCTCCGGCACCACCAAACATGTGGACGGTCTGGCGGAGGCGCTGAAGTTCGGGCTGGAGGACAAGCCCAAGCTGGTGCACCGGATCGACAAGGACACATCCGGCATTCTGGTGCTGGCGCGCAACCGCAAGGCCGCGCAGGGGCTGACCGCTGCCTTCCGCCACAAGAATACCCGCAAGATCTATTGGGCCTTGGTGGCCGGTGTGCCGACGCCCTACCTGGGCGAAATCAAGAACGGGCTGGTGAAGGCGCCGGGGCATGGTAAGAGCGGCGAAGGCGAGAAGATGATCAACGTCCATCCGCAGGACATTGACGATACATACGGCGCCAAGCGGGCGCATACGCTTTATGCGACGCTTTACCGGGTGGCCAGCCGTGCGGCCTGGGTGGCGATGGAGCCGGTCACCGGCCGCACCCATCAGCTGCGGGCGCATATGTCCGGCATGGGCCATCCCATTGCAGGCGATGGCAAATACGGCGGTTCGGGCCAGGAGAACCTGGGCGACGGCTGGGGTGCGCAGCTTGGCGGGGTGATCTCCAAAAAACTGCATCTGCATGCGCGCCGGATGGTGTTTGAACATCCGGTGACCCACAAGAATGTCTCGGTGGTGGCGCCTTTGCCTGATCACATGAAAGACAGCTGGGACACCTTCGGCTGGAGCGAGGACCTGGCGGCGGATGACCCGTTTGAGGATCTGAAGTGAGTTCACCGCTGCGGCTGATCCTGTTTGATGTGGATGGCACGCTGGCGGACAGCCAGGGCGCCATCACAGGTGCGATGGCGGAGGCGTTTGAAGGCGCGGGCCTGCCCGTGCCGCCGCGGGACGCGATCCTGTCCATCGTCGGGTTGTCGCTGCCCCTGGCGATGCGGGAGCTGGCGCCGGGTCAGGATGCTGCCACTGTCGAGGCACTGGTTGAGGGCTACAAGTCCTCTTACATGCTGGCGCGTGAGGCGGCGGGGGCCGGGCATTCGCCGCTGTATCCTGGTGCACGCGAAGCGCTGGCGGAACTGAATGCAATTCCGGAATACCTGCTGGGGGTCGCCACCGGCAAGTCCCAGCGCGGGGTGGAGGCGTTGATTGCGGCGCAT
>NZ_LUKH01000425.1:0-2506 GCF_001593695.1 Leisingera sp. F5
CGAACACTCCTCTTGCGGCCATCAGGCCCAGAAACAAACCGCCCACAGACAATCCAACGGACAGAACAACATAAAGTGCGGCCTGCCCGAAGGCGCCGCGCTCAATCAGGTTGGCGGTCTCCAAGGAGAACGCCGAGAAGGTGGTGAACCCGCCCAGAAGCCCGGTCATCACCAAGGGGCTGAGGTGGGTCAGCCCGCGCATTGCCGCAGCAACCACAAACATCCCCATCAGAAAGGAGCCGATCACGTTGACGGTGATCACCGCCACCGGAAAGTCATGGTGCCCCAGAACCCGGATGATGCCCAGCCCGGCCAGATAGCGGCACACCGCCCCGATTGCGCCGCCCAGGGCCACCATGGAAACCGAAGAAATCATCCCCGTCCTGTCGCCGGCACAGGCAGGGATGTCAAGTTTTGCCCGTATTGCACGGCGCGCAGGGCTGACGCTGTCCGCCCCTTCCTCTTGCCAAAAATATCCCCGCCGGAGGCAGCGGCTTTGCAGGCAAAGCCGCTTTACTTGTTCCGCTTCAGCCTGAGGTTCGCAAAATAGTCCGTACGCCGTTTCAGCTCGCGCTCAAACCCGCGCTCCACCGGCTGGTACAACACAGGCCGCTTCACCCCGTCGGGGAAGTAATTCTGGCCGGAAAAACCATCCTCGGCGTCATGGTCATAGGCATAGCCATCGCCGTATCCTTGCTCCGACATCAGCTTGGTCGGCGCGTTCAGGATGTGCTTGGGCGGCGGCGCGCTGCCGGTGGTCTTGGCCAGACGGCGGGCGGCCTTGATGCCCACATAGACCGCATTGGATTTCGGCGCCAGCGCCAGATATACAGCGGCATTGGCCAACGCCAGTTCGCCCTCCGGACTGCCGAGCCGCTCGTAAGTCTGCCAGGCATTAAGACAGACAGTATTGGCCTGCGGGTCGGCCATGCCGATGTCCTCGGTCGACATCATCGTGAGCCGCCGGGCCAGGAACCGCGGGTCCTCGCCGCCCTCCAGCATCCGCGCCAGCCAATACAATGCCGCATCCGGGTCCGAGCCGCGGATGGATTTGTGCAGGGCGGAAATCAGGTTGTAATGCTCATCCCCGGATTTGTCGAACTTGGCCGCTCGGCGCATCAGCCGCGTAGCCAGCGCCTCGCGCCCCAGAGAGGCCTCCACCTTCCAAGCGGCAACCTGCTCAATCAGGTTCAACAGCGCGCGGCCGTCGCCATCAGCCATCTCATGCAGCGCGTCTCGGGCATCGCCTGACAACGGCAGCGCCCGGCCCAGTTCCTTCTCGGCGCGCTGGGTCAGGCGTTCGAGGTCCGCCAGCGACAGACGCTCCAGCACCAAAACCTGGCTGCGCGACAGTACAGCCGCGTTCAGCTCAAACGAGGGGTTCTCGGTTGTCGCCCCCACCAGCAGGATGGTGCCATCCTCCATATGCGGCAGGAAGCCGTCCTGCTGGGCCTTGTTGAAGCGGTGGATCTCGTCGACGAACAGCAGTGTGCCCTGGCCGTTCTGGCGGCGGATCTTTGCGGCCTCGAAGACCTTGCGCAGCTCCGGCACCCCGGTGAAGATCGCCGAGATCTGCACAAAATGCAGGTCGGTCTCCTGCGCCAGCAGCCGCGCGATGGTGGTCTTGCCCACCCCCGGCGGCCCCCAGAAGATCAACGACGACAGCGAGCCGGACGCCAGCATCACCCCCAGCGGCGCCTCCGGCCCCAGCACCTGTTGCTGGCCGATCACCTCCGCCAGCGACTGCGGCCGCAGCCGGTCGGCCAGCGGCCGGTTTGGCTGCGGCGCATCGCTGTCTGCAGTCGCAGGGCTGCCGAACAGATCCGCCATCAGGTCCGGAACCGCAGGGTGACACGCTGGCCGCGCCGGTTCAGGTCCAGCTGAATCCAGCGGCCGCTGTTTGCCAGAATTGCATAGACGTCATCGGTGCTGGCAACAGGCTGGCCATTCACCGCCAAGAGTGCGTCGCCGGGCTGCACCCCGCCGCGTCCGGCATAGGGGCCGGGGTCCGTCACCACCACGCCTTCGGCCGACAGGGGCAGGCCGAGGCGCGCAATCACCTGCGGATTGATCCGCGCCACGGTCAGGCCGGGCAATGCCGTGTCTTCATCCAGCTGCACCGGATTTGCGGGCGGCTGATCAGGTGCCACGATCATCGGCACCGCAATCTCTTCCCGCTCAGCACCGCGCAGCCGGGTGATCGCGGACATGCCGTCCAGTCCCGCGACAGACATGCGGAACACCATCTCGGACGGTGAATTCACCACTTCACCGTCCACATGGGTGATCACATCGCCCACCTTGAATCCCGCCTTGGCAAAGGGGCTCGCGACGTGCAGGTCGGAAATCACCATGCCCTCGGGCACGTCCATCTCCAGCGAGGCCGCCAGATCGGCATCCACTGGCTGCCCGGCCATGCCGGCCCAAGGGCGCTGGAACTCTTCCGCGCCTTTGCGGGCCTGATTGACGAACTCCGTCACCAGGTTTGCAGGGATCGCAAAGCCGA
>NZ_LUKH01000426.1:0-2494 GCF_001593695.1 Leisingera sp. F5
CTACCTCCTTTGAGGTAGGCAGCGCCCGGACCGGATGAGCGCCGCCGCGCAGGCTCGCGCTGCTGCCACAACCGCAGCCTGCTCCTCCTGCGCCACCCGGGCCCGCATTCGGGGCTTGGGTTTTGCCGCATTAGAGCCTAGGAACGGCCCACCCCAGGCCCGGCTGCGGGCCGCGCAACCAGAGGAGAAGGCGATGCCGGAGCATCGGTGCGGACAGGTCGCAAAGACCGTTTTCATCATCACCTACGGGCGCTCGGGCTCGACGCTGCTGCAGAACATGCTGAACGCGCTGCCGGGCCATTGCCTGCGCGGCGAGAACGCCAATCTGCTGGCGCCCTTGGTGCGCGCCTGGCAGGATCTGCGCCAGTCGGAGCAGGCGGCCTCGATGCGCGCGCGCGGCGTGCCTTCCGGCCCGCATCAGCCCTGGTTCGGCTATGAGGCGATCGAGGCGGACCGCTTTGGCCAGGCGCTTGCCGATAGCGTCCTGCGCACGGTGCTGCGGCCGGAGCCGGACACGCAGGTGCTGGGTTTCAAGGAGATCCGCTGGCACGAGGATCCGGCGCTGTTTGAGCCGATGCTGGCGTTCCTGCAGCGCTACATGCCGGATGCGCATTTCATCTTCAACACCCGCGATCACGCCGAGGTGCGCAATTCCGGCTGGTGGCGCAATATGGGCCGCGCCGCGGTGCTGGAGCAGCTGGAGCGCGCAGAGGCTTTGTACAGCCGCTGGCAGGCGGCCCAGCCGCACAGCTGCCTGGCGATGCACTATAATGACTATGCCAAGGACCCCGAAGCCTGGCGGCCTCTGTTTGCCTTCCTGGACGAGGCGTTCGACCCGGAGCTGGTGGAGGCGGTGCTGGGCCGCAAGCTGCTGCATATGAAATGGCAGAAACCGGCCCGAAAGCCCTGATCAGAGCCGGATCAGACCCCGGAGCCGCCCCCTGAACCGTCCCTGGACCCGGCGGTGTCCGCTGCGTCCGGAGGCAGGTCCCAATCCGCCCAGTCCGCACCCAGGCGCTGCCGCTCCTTGGTGGTCAGCCCCGGCATCGCCAAGAGCCCGTGCCCCTGGGAAATATCCAAAAGCTCCAGCCGCTGGGCATAGATGGCATGGCCCACGCAGGCATCCTCCAGCCCGACCGCGGGCATCGCCAGGAACTCCTTCATCGCCAGGTACATGTAACCGCAGGCCGCCAGCCCCTCCGGGCCCAGCACATAGCCGTATCCGCCTGCCGCATAATCCCGTGGCAGCGGGTATTGATAGCCGCGCGTCTCCATCACCGGATCGGCGCATTTGCCCAGATGCCAGCCATGCCACTGGTCCTGGTGGCGCCGGGTGCCGACCCGCCGCCCGGCAAGGGCCGCGCCCTGCTGCGCCGCCCGGTCCAGGCAGGCGGCAAAGCGGGCAGCGTCCTGCATCAGGATATTGTCGTCGATTTTAACAACCAGCGCCGGGGCGGTCAGCAGATCCAGCAGCATGTAGGCGTAAAACAGTTTCTGGTGCAGCCCTTCATAGGTGTCGGGGGCGGGCACCTGCAGCACCTGCCCGTCATAGCCGAACGACAGGCCCGTGTCCTGCTCCGGGCGCGGCTCACGGGCGCCCAGCAGGATGATGTGGTGATAGCCGTCCTGCCCCAGCCCGGCAAAAGACGCCACGCTCTGCTGCGACTCCTGCAGCCGCGGATGGCAGCTGGTGTGCAGGATCACCCGCTTGCCCGCGCAATCCGCACGCAGGCGCTGCACCGGCTCAGGCGCTGCAAGCTCCAGCAGCCGCGCCAGGAACGCAGGCAGATGCGTGTTGCGGGGAAACAGCGAAAACACATCGCGCATCTGCCCGAACCGGGCGCAGAGCGCCGCCGCTTCCGCCGCTTCCGTCAGCGCTTCCAGCTGCTCCAGATGCGCCTCGGCGCTGCGCACCGCAAAGCGCAGATTGTAATACATCGGCCGCTCCCAGCGCTGCCGCCGCGGCACCCGCGCAATCAGTTCGGCCTGGGATTGCGAAAACTCTTCCACCATTGCCCGGCTCTGCGCCAGCAGCTCCTCACGGGCCGCCAGCAGATCCTGCCGCGCCTTGCTGCGCGCTTGTTCCGCAAAAAAACCGGCCGCCCGGCCGTCCCGCATCAGATCGCCGCGCAACAGGCCGATCTCCTGCTCTTCCGGCGCCACTGCCAGATCGCGCCAGAAACGCTCCACCGCGCCGGTCTCCAGCCCGTCATACTGACTGCGCCAAGTGGCGCCGGCGCCCGGCGGCAGGGCGGTGTTGCGGCTGTAGGCTGCGCCGCCCAGACGGATCTTGTCCTTATACCGCGCCAGCCCCCGGCAGGGGTAATGCAGAATGCGGATCCGCCCCTGCGCCGCGCTGGCATGGCCCGGCACATGGGCAACGCTGTGATTGCCCTGCGCCACCTCTGCGGTGCCCGAGGCCCGGTGCAGCACCTTGCCGGGCAGCGGCTTACCCTCGCCATTGCGGCTTTCACGCTCGAACACAGTGCTGATC
>NZ_LUKH01000427.1:0-2491 GCF_001593695.1 Leisingera sp. F5
CCAGTGGGGTGGTACAGTTTCCACCAGCTTGCTTCAGGTCCTTGTTGCAGGCGGGCAGCAGCGAAGCGCCAATGGACCTATTTTACAATACCGAGATCGCGTTACAGCCTGTCCAGCGGGAACAAACCCACACTTCCACACATCCTTTGGCACCAATCTCGGACTGCTGAAGGCAGCATTCCCCCTGGTTGAATTTGAATCCACACACTCAACAATAGGAATTGCAGTTATTTGGGTGGGATATTTGGCGTTGGGGTAGCGGCTCTATGAAAGAGTACAGCGCTGAAACTGATGATGGTGCGTACGCATTTTCACCTGAAGGTCACCAGCTGCTGCGTCCTTTGTATAGATTTAGCCCTATTCAACTGCTTTGGATTAGATCCCGCAATCTACACCACAGTGCTCGTCTAATAACCACGGTTCATTTTCGAAACACCTTTGACTCGATTACAACAGGTAATACACTGCCACTTCCCACGGTTTCTTCGCTTTCGTTTGGCAAAAACTCCTTACAGAACCCTATCTCGGCCCAAGCGGATTGCCCTGCAACACCTGTGATGAAAATGCGACAGTTTCACTCCAGACGATCGGGGCGCTCGCTTGCTGATCACATACCCTCTTTGACAGGAGCAATGGTCAAAGTTTCCCCACCAAGAGCGCGAAAGGCGCGTTGGCGGCAGGAAAACACGATGATCTGCAGATCTTCGGCCTGCCGGGTCAAGGCGTTGAACATCTGATCAATCCGGTCATCATCGGTATAGACAATGGCGTCATCCAGAACCACCGGGGCCGCCCTACCATCTGCCGCCAGGATCTTGGCAAAGGCGAGCCGCACCAGTAGGGAAATCTGTTCCTGCGTGCCGCCGGACAGAACATCGAACTCCTCTTGGACATCGCGCCGGGTCAGGCTAGTGATCAGCCCGCTATCTGCATCAATCACCGGTTCCGCGTCTGGCCAGATCATCCGCAGCAGCGGCATCAGCTCCTGGTGGACCGCCGCAACATAGTTTTCGCGCGACCTGTCCTGGGCCGCCTTCAATGCCCAGTCCAGCCGCTGATACACAGCCACTTCGAACAGGATCTGGTCCCGGCGTGTTTCTGCGTCTTGCAGCTGTTCCGTGTTTAGCGCCAGTTCTTCTTCTATCGCCGCCGAAGACAGCACCGAAATCCGGGTGTCCAATGCCACCTGTTCCTCGCGGAGGCGGGAAATCGCGGTTTGCGCGGATGACACCACGGAGGTGGCCCGCTTCATCGCAGCCTCGGCAGCGGCCAGATCGGGCATGCGACATTGGATGTGTTCCGTGTCGAGCCGCTGCCGCCGGAGCATCCCTATTGGGCTCATCCGAATGTGACAGTGACGCCGCATATCGCATCGGAAACCCGGGAAAGCACCGCTGCCGAGGTGATCGCTGAAAACATCCGCCGCAATGAGGCGGGCGAGCCGCTGCTGCATCTGGTGGACCGCAGTCTCGGGTACTAGGGGCGTTGCCCCTCGCGCCTGCGGCGCTCACCCCAAGGTATTGACGACCAGAAAGAAGCCAAAGGCCCTTCTGCTTCTTTCTGGTCTTATATACCCAATTCCAATGCCGCGCCCAACGGAACGCCTGTTATTCCGCAGCCAGCCCGCGGCCTTTCAGCAGCGCCTCCACCCCTGGCAAGCGGCCGCGGAAGGCGGTGTAGAGGTCTGCCGGATCGACAGATCCGCCAGTTGAGAGGATGTGCTCTTCCAGTGCTTTGGCGCGTTCCGCATCAAAGGCGCCGCCCGCTTCTTCAAAGGCTGCAAAAGCATCGGCGTCCATCACTTCAGACCACATGTAGCTGTAGTAGCCGGAGGAATAGCCGTCGCCGGCAAAGACATGAGCGAAATGCGGGGTGGCGTGGCGCATGGTGATGGCACGGGGCATGCCGATGGTTTCGAGCATTTCGGCCTGTTTCGCCATCGGATCGGTCGGCGCCGCGCCATCGTGGAACGCAAGATCCACCAGTGCCGAGGCCACATATTCCACCGTCTGGAAGCCCATGTCGAAATTGGATGCGCCCAGCACCTTCTCCAGCATCTCCTGCGGCATTGGTTCGCCGGTTTCCGCGTGGGTAGCATACTCCTGCAGCACCTCCGGCACTTCCAGCCAGTGTTCATAAAGCTGGCTGGGCAGTTCCACAAAATCGCGCGCGACCGAGGTGCCAGAGATGCTCTCATAGGTCACATCCGACAGCATCTGATGCAACGCGTGGCCGAACTCGTGGAACAGGGTGCGGGCATCATCCCAGGACAGCAGCGCCGGGTCGCCTTTGGCGAAGTTGCAGACGTTGATCACCACCGGCGCCTGCACCTCGGGGAACCTGGCCTGCTGCCGCATTGCCGAGCACCAGGCGCCGGAGCGTTTCGAGCCGCGGGCAAAATAGTCGCCAATGAAGACCGCGATATGTTCGCCGTTGCGGGTCACTTCCCAGGCGCGGCAATCCGGGTGGTAGAGCGGTACATCCAGCGGTG
>NZ_LUKH01000428.1:0-2482 GCF_001593695.1 Leisingera sp. F5
ATGGGTGTGCTGGCGGAGGAGACCCGGTTTGTGGCAGGCCTTGCCGATGGTGAGTTTGCCAGCGGCGATCCCTCGCCCATTACCGCCCGCGGCATTTTCAACGCGATTTGCACCACGCGCGCCCACAAGCACGGCAGCCGGGATCTGGGCGATGTCACCGTTGCGGTGCAGGGCCTGGGCCATGTCGGCTGGTATCTTTGCCAGTTTCTGACCGAGGCCGGCGCCAAACTGGTTGTGACGGACATCGACGAGGCCCGTGTAGAACAGGCAATTGCCGAATTCGAAGTCAAAGCAGTGCCGCTGGACGAAATCTACGGTGTTGACGCGGACGTCTTTGCCCCCTGCGCCATCGGCGGCATCTTGAATGCCCAGACGATCCCGCAGCTGAAGGCGGACATTGTCGCAGGCGGCGCCAACAACCAGCTTGCCACCGCTGCTGACGCCGCAGGCCTGCATGCGCGCGGCATCCTTTACGCACCCGACTTTGTAGCCAATGGCGGCGGCATCATCAACGTTGCGACCGAAATCCAGCGGATCAGGGACCGCAAGGGATTTGTCGCCGAAAAACTGCAGGCGCTGGACGAGACGATGGCCTCGATCCTGATCCAGGCTGAAGCAGCAGATGTCAGCCCGGCAGAGATGGCCATTGCCACGGTTCAGGCCAGAATGGCAAGTTCCAGCAAAGCTGCCTGACCGCCTATCCCTTCCGGCACCGCGGTGCACCCCCGCACCCGCACGGACCCCGGCCTGCTGCCGGTCTCCAAACGGATTTTGGGCCCGGCAGCCTGCCCCGCCCAACCGAAGCGGAGGCGCATCAGCGCATCCGGAAACGGGCGGGAGCCCTCCGCCCGCGCCTGAGATCTGTCGGCGCAAGACAGAAAAGACACGCAGAAAACTGGAATTCATGCCCCGGCAAGAAGGGCCAGAACGGAAGAGAGAACTGAAAAAGGGCGGCCCCGCGGGGCCGCCCTTTCTTTTCTTCCATCAGCTGAAGGCCGTGATCAGTGGGCAGTGGCGCCCGCCCCGTCCTCTGAGCCTTTCAAAGCCGCCTTGGCGGCCGCCGCTTCCTCGGCTTCCTGGTCCCATTCGATGGGATCCGGCTTGGACACCAGCGCGTGCTCCAGCACCTCGGACACATGGGACACCGGGATGATTTCCAGCCCTTCTTTCACATTATCCGGGATTTCCGGCAGGTCCTTTTCGTTCTCCTGCGGAATCAGCACGGTCTTGATGCCGCCGCGCAGTGCCGCCAGCAGCTTTTCCTTAAGGCCGCCAATGGCGCTGGCATTGCCGCGCAGGGTGACTTCGCCGGTCATGGCGATGTCCTTGCGCACCGGGATGCCGGTCAGCACCGACACAATCGCCGTGACCATCGCCAGGCCCGCGCTTGGGCCGTCCTTGGGTGTCGCGCCGTCGGGCACGTGCACATGGATGTCCAGCTTATCGAAGGACGGCGGCTTGACGCCGATCTGCGGGCTGACCGAGCGCACATAGGAAGACGCTGCCTCGATCGACTCCTTCATCACGTCGCCCAGCTTGCCAGTTGTCTTCATCCGGCCCTTGCCCGGCAGCCGCAGCGCCTCAATGCTCAGCAGCTCACCGCCAACCGACGTATAGGCGAGACCAGTGACGACACCGACCTGATCTTCCATCTCGGCCAGGCCATAGCGGAACTTCTTGACGCCCAGGAAATCATCCAGATTGTCCGCCGTGACAGTCACACTGTCGGCCTCTTTCTTGATGATCTTGGTCAGCGATTTCCGCGCCACCTTAGCGATCTCGCGCTCCAGGTTCCGAACACCGGCTTCCCGCGTATAGGTGCGGATCATCTCGGTCACCGCGTCCTCGGTCAGCTCGAACTCCTTGGCCTTCAGGCCGTGGTTCTTGACCTGTTTGGAAATCAGGTGCTGCTTTGCGATCTCGCGCTTTTCGTCTTCGGTGTAGCCCGAGAGCGGAATGATCTCCATCCGGTCCAGGAGCGGCCCCGGCATGTTGTAGCTGTTCGAAGTGGTCAGGAACATCACGTTCGAGAGGTCGTATTCGACCTCCAGGTAGTGGTCCATAAAGGTGTTGTTCTGTTCCGGATCCAGCACCTCCAGCATCGCCGAGGCCGGGTCGCCGCGGAAATCTTGGCCCATCTTGTCGATCTCATCGAGCAAGATCAGCGGATTGGTGGTCTTGGCCTTTTTCAGCGCCTGGATGATCTTGCCGGGCATCGAGCCGATATAGGTCCGGCGGTGGCCGCGGATCTCGGACTCGTCGCGCACGCCGCCCAGCGAAATGCGGATGAACTCGCGCCCCGTGGCCTTGGCAACGGATTTGCCCAGTGAAGTCTTACCCACACCCGGAGGGCCGACAAGGCATAGGATCGGCCCCTTCAGCTTGACCGAGCGCTGCTGCACCGCCAGATATTCGACGATCCGCTCCTTGACCTTCTCCAGCCCATAGTGATCCGCATCCAGGATCTCCTGCGCCTTGTTCA
>NZ_LUKH01000429.1:0-2475 GCF_001593695.1 Leisingera sp. F5
GGTCACATCCTTGGCGGTCTCGGGGCGGGCATCGCCTGCCAGCAGCGGTCCGGCCCGCCATTGATGCGTGCGCCAGGGCGCGCGGGCCTCTTCAATCTTGGCCAGTGTGGGCGCATGTCCCAGGTCGAAACCCTTAGAGTTCGGGCGTTCCGGCGCATAAAGCTCTGGCCCTGTCGGGATATTGCGGCTGATATCGGCAACCGCAGCGAAGGGATCCGCGGCGACGATATCCGGAGAGACGTTCTCATCAACGATCTGGTTCACGAAGGAGCTGTTGGCGCCGTTTTCCAGCAGACGCCGGACCAGATAGGCCAAGAGATCGCGGTGCGCTCCGACGGGCGCATAAATCCGGCAGTTGGTCTTGTTCTGCTCCAGCACCATCTGGTGCAAGGTTTCGCCCATCCCGTGCAGGCGCTGGAATTCGTATGCGGCGTTGTCCTTGTCTGCAGCCATATGCAGGATCGCTGAAACAGTATGCGCATTATGGGTGGCGAACTGCGGGTAGATCCGGTCCGTCATCCCCAGCAGCTTGCGGGCGTTGGAGATGTAGGAAACATCAGTCAGCGCCTTGTTTGTGAACACCGGGAAGCCATCCACGCCTTCGACTTGCGCCAGTTTGATCTCGGTATCCCAATAAGCGCCCTTCACCAGCCGCACCATAAAGCGGCGATCGTGCTTCTCGGCCATTTCATGCAGGGCATCGATGGCCAGGCCGGTGCGCGGACCATAGGCCTGCACCACCACGCCAAAGCCGTCCCAGCCTGCCAGAGAGGGGTCCGAGACCACCGCGCCGATCACTTCCAGTGACAGCGACAGGCGGTCAGCTTCTTCGGCGTCAATGTTGAGGCCCATTTTCGCGGCTTTGGTCAGCAGTGCCAGTGCCTTAAGGCGCGGTACCAGATGCTCCATCACGCTGTTTTCCTGCGCCAGCTCGTAACGCGGATGCAGGGCGGAGAGTTTCACCGAAATACCGGGGTTTTTGCGGATGTCATCACTGTTGCAGGCGGCAGCAATGGCCGAGATCGCCTTGGAATACGACAGGTGGTAGCGGGCCGCGTCAGCCTCTGTCCGGGCGGCTTCTCCCAGCATGTCGTAAGAGTAAGTGTAGCCCTTGGCCTCCATTCCGGCGGCGCGGTCCATGGCGCTTTCGATGGTTTCACCCAGCACGAACTGGCGGCCCATTTCCTTCATCGCGCGGCTGACGGCGGTGCGGATCACCGGCTCCCCCAAGCGTTTTATGGCGCCGCGCAGGGCACCGATGGGGCTGCGCTCCTCGTCCAGCACTTTGCCGGTCAGCATCAGCGCCCAGGTAGAGGCATTGACCAGCGAGGAGGTAGACTTGCCCAGATGCTTGCCCCAGTCGGAAGGCGCGATCTTGTCCTCGATCAGCGCATCAATGGTGTCGGCATCCGGCACCCGCAGCAACGCCTCGGCCAGGCACATCAGCGCGACGCCCTCGTCAGTGGACAGGCCGTATTCCGCCAGGAAGACCTCCATCAGACCAGGCGCCGAATGGCCGCGGATATCGCGCACAAGGGCGGCGGCGTTAGAGCAGATGCGGCTGCGGTCAGTGTCAGATAAGGCCGCTTGGGCGATCAGCTGATCGCGCATTGCGGTTTGATCTGTATAGGTGCCGGTATCAATCCGGTCGCGCAGCTTGGGTTGGGTGGTCATGCAGGTAACTCCACAATGAGTGTGCAGGGCTTTTGCTAAGGGTACACGCATTCATTCGGGACAATCGCCTGAAGATGTGGGATCCTTAGGCAAACTGGCGTAATTTTTACCAAAAGGAAGTCCAAATGAGCTTTCAGGACCTTGATCGGTTCGACCGGGCGATTCTGAATGTGCTGAGTGAGGATGGGCGGATATCCATTGCGGATCTGGCCCGTAAAATCGGCTTGTCGAAGACGCCCACTCAAACACGTCTCAGGCGGCTTGAGGCCGAGGGCATCATTACCGGGTACCGGGCGTTGGTGGATCCGATCCGGCTGGGTCTGGATCACGTCGCTTTTGTAGAGGTAAAGCTGGATGACACGCGGGAGGCGGCGCTGGTTAAATTCAACGCAGCCGTGGCGAAACTGCCGGAGATCGAACAAGCCTATATGATGGCATCGCATTTCGACTACCTTCTGAAGGTGCGGACCCGCTCGATGACGGACTACCGGTCGGTTCTTGGCGAAAAGATTTCTTCGCTGCCGCATGTCTCCTCAACTTCGACCTATGTGGCGATGGAAGCGGTAAAGGAAGATGGTGCATTGGCGCCTTTGTGAGGCAAATTGAATGCGCGCACGGGCAGTTGACTTGATTGAATGCCGAAATATGCCAGCATAGGGCATGCTCTATGTTTTGTTACGCTCACCGTTTCGCTTTACCGGACTTGCTGCGGTCTTCGCCGCTTTAACTATGTCTGCCCCTGTGCAGGCCTCTGAGTGCCCGGTTGCTCCAGACCATAGTGCCCGGCTGGAGGGGTTGATG
>NZ_LUKH01000430.1:0-2474 GCF_001593695.1 Leisingera sp. F5
GTTCCTAGCCAAATGGCTGCTGCTGGCCTTCATTTTGGAAAGCCTGATGCTGGCCTGGATACCGGCCGAAACAGTGACTTCCGCCTTGGGCGGCGAAGGCCTGCTGCCGATCATTACCGCAACGCTGGTGGGTGTCCCCGCCTATCTGAACGGTTATGCGGCGCTGCCGTTGGTTGGCGGACTGATTGAGCAGGGCATGGCGCCGGGGGCAGGCCTTTCCTTTCTGGTGGCTGGCGGCGTGACTTCAATCCCTGCAGCTATGGCCGTTTGGGCGCTGGCCCGCCCGCAGGTCTTTGCGCTGTACCTCGGTCTATCGCTCAGCGGTGCCTTTTCCGTGGGGCTGCTGTTCCAGCTCTGGCACGCGGTCTGATCCAATCCCAGGGTCCGCGCACACCCGGGTCCTAACAGGTGGGCGCCGCCTAAGGCAGCGCCCGCTTCACCCCTCCGGATGCAAACGGGAGGGGCGGTAAGCCGGTGGCTTTGCCCCGCCCTGGCGTGCCGGTTCAGGCCTTTACCCGGCTCATCGACGGGTCGTAGAGCGGACTGATCTGGACCTTGCAGGGGACCCGCTTGGTGGCGACCTCCAGCTCGTAATTCCCGCGCAGCACGTAGTCGGCGTCCACGCCTTCGGGATTGCGGATGTAGCCGTAGCCGATGGACTGTCCGACGGTATGGCCATAGCCGCCCGAGGTCAGCCAGCCGACGCGTTTGCCGTTGCGGTAGATGGTTTCCCGGCCCAGGAGCACCACACCGGGATCGGTGGTGAAACAGGCGAGCATCTTCTTGACGCCCTCTGCCTTCTGCGCTTCGGCGGCGGCGCGGCCCTTGAAGGGGATGTCCTTCCTGAGCTTCACCGCCCAGCCAAGCCCGGCCTCGAACGGGGTGTGGTCGGGGCCGATGTCCGAGCCCCAGGCACGGTAGCCCTTTTCCAGGCGCAGGGATTCGATCGAGCGGTAGCCGGCATTGACCAGCCCGTGCGGTTTACCCGCCTCCATCAGCGCTGCATAAACGGTCTGGGCGTATTCCACCGGCAGGTGCAGTTCCCAGCCCAGTTCCCCCACATAGGTCACGCGCAGCGCCTGCACCGGGCAGCCGGCAATGCCAATGGTGCGGATGGAGCCGAACTTGAAGCCGTCGTTGGAGACATCGTCGCGGGTGACAGCGGAGAGGATGTCGCGCGCTTTCGGCCCCATCAGCGACAGCACCGCGTTGGAGGAAGTGATGTCGAACAGCTGGCAGTTCATGCCGTCGGGAATGTTGCGGCGGATCCAGTCAAAGTCATGGGTGGCATAGCCGGTGCCGGTGACGATGTAGAACTCGTCCTGCGCGACGCGGCCCACCGTGAGATCACATTCGATGCCGCCCTTGCTGTTCAGCATCTGGGTGTAGATCAGCGATCCCACCGGCTTGTTCACGTCATTGGCGCAGATCCAGTTCATCGCGGCCAGCGCATCCGGGCCTTTCAGCGCGAATTTGGCAAAGGACGTCTGGTCATACAGCACCGCTGCCTCGCGCGCGGCCTTATGCTCGCGCCCCACTGCCTCGAACCAGTTCTGACGACCGAAGCTGTAGAGGTCCTTGGGCGTCTCGCCCCTGTCGGCATCGGCAAACCAGTTCGGGCGTTCCCAGCCGAGTTTCTCGCCGAAACAAGCGCCTTGTGCTTTCAGCGTGTCATAAAGCGGCGACTTGCGGCAGGGGCGCCCGCTGTCGTGTTCCTCATGCGGCCAGGCCATGGTGTAGTGTTTGCCATAGGCCTCCTCTGTGCGGGTGCGCACCCAGTCGGTGTCGAAATGCGGACGGCCAAAGCGGCGGATGTCGGCGGACCAAAGATCAAACGGCGGCTCGCCGTTCTTCACCCATTCCGCCAGCGCCATGCCAGCGCCGCCACCTGCCGCAATACCAAAAGCGTTGAAGCCAGCGCCGACATAGAAATTGCTCAGCTCCGGTGCCTCGCCGATGATGAAATTGCCGTCGGGAGTAAAGCTTTCCGGCCCGTTGGTCAGGGTCTTGATGCCGGCGTGTTCCAGTGCCGGGACCCGGCCAAGCGCCTGCTCCATCAGCTGCTCGAAATGGTCGAAGTTGCTGTCGAGCAGCGTGTAGTGGAAGCCTTGCGGAATACCGTCCGTGGCCCAGGGGATCGGGTTCGGCTCATAGCCGCCCATCACCAGCCCGCCGACTTCTTCCTTGTAGTAGGTCAGCCGGTCCGGGTCGCGCAGAGTCGGCAGGTTTGACGGCACGCCCTCGAACGGCTCGGTGACCATGTACTGGTGCTCCATCGGCACCAGCGGCACGTTGACGCCGAACTGCTCGGCAAAAGTGCGGGTCCATTGGCCCGCGCAGCAGATCACTTTTTCGCATTCGATCCGGCCGTGTTCGGTGATCACGGCACGGATCTTGCCGTCCTCGATCTCGATATCGGTGACCTTGGTGTCCTCGAAGATCTTGGCCCCGGCCATGCGCGCGCCCTTGGCCAG
>NZ_LUKH01000431.1:0-2472 GCF_001593695.1 Leisingera sp. F5
CGGCGGTGACACCAAAATACCTGCAGGGGTTTGCGCCGGCGCGGGAGCTGCCGATCATCTGGCGCATCACCCGCGGCTCGCTGTTCAACAAGCTGATCCTGCTGATGCCGGTGGCGATGCTCTTGGCCAATTTTGCGCCTTGGCTGATCACGCCGCTATTGATGCTGGGCGGCAGCTATCTGTGTTTTGAAGGGGCGGAAAAAATTTTCCATGTCCTGTTCCCGCATGCCAGCCACGCGATTGATGAGGATATGAGCATCAAGGATCCCGGCCATCTGGAAGAGCAGAAGATCAAGGGCGCGATCAAGACCGATTTCATCCTGTCCGCCGAGATCATGACCATCGCGCTGGCCGCGATCGAAGCGCCCAATGTCTGGATGCAGGCGGCGACGCTGGCAGTAGTGGCTGTTGGGGTGACGCTGGCAGTTTACGGCTCTGTCGCGCTGATCGTGAAGATGGATGATGTGGGGCTGTATCTGACCAAGAACGCGCCGACGCCCGTTGGCCGCGGGCTGGGGCGCGGGCTGGTCAAGTTCATGCCGGTGCTGATGTGGATCCTGTCGGTGGTCGGCACTGCGGCGATGCTGTGGGTTGGCGGCTCCATCATCATCCACGGGCTGGAGGTGCTGGGCTTTGGCTGGCTCGGCCATCACATCCACGACTGGGCCTATGCCGTCGGCCGCGCGGTGCCTGAGGGCTGGACCGGATTTGCCGAATGGAGCGCCAAGGCGGCGATGGACGGGGTTTTTGGTGTTGCTTGGGGGCTGGTTCTAATCCCGTTGGCGACCAAGGTGATCGGGCCGGTGATTGCAGCTGTGTCAGGGAAACCTGCGGGTCACTGAAAGAGACTAGTCACGATTAACAAAAGATTCAGGATGCGCTTTTGAAGAAACCAATTATCAAAATTCTTTCCGGTCCAACTCCAAACCAGGTTGCAGCAGGTGAAATAGCGACAGGCGGAACGGCGTCTTTGCTCTCGGCACTAAGCAAGGCTGCGGACCTCGCACCTATGGATGTGAAACAGTTGTACGGTTTTCTTCACTTCCGCTTGCATTCTGCCAAACAGGCGCAAGACCGCAGCGGCTGGTTCGGAGGCCGGTTGTTCAACAAATTCAGCGGCGAGTCTTCAGACTACATCCCGCTTTCCGGCACTCAAATGACGCAAGCTTTTCTTGCTGCAGAGATACAACCTCCAGAATTCATCGTCGCCAATGGTAGCTATGAACTGCGTCTGGACTACGCACAGAAAGCCTATGATGCGTTGAAGAAAACCTTGGAACCTGACAACGCCCAATAGGAGGTTCAAATCGAAAAAAAAGGGCTCCGAGAGGAGCCCTTTTCTGTTTCTGGTATTTGAAGGGCCTCAGCCCAGCAGTTCTTTCACCTTGGCGACCGTGCCCTCGGCAGTGATGCCGAAGCGCTGGAACAGTTCGCCTGCGGGGGCGGAGGCGCCGAAGCGGTCCATGCCGACGAAACCAGCTTTCTTCTCCTGGCCGCGCTCACCCGGCAGCCAGCGGTCCCGGGCGCCGTTGTGCACAAACCGCCTGGGTGCCTTGGGCTTCCGGCTTTGCCCCGGCTTCCATTGCACCGGGCGTATCCTTGGCAGTTTCCTAAGTGCCCGCTGGGTGGAACATACCAGTGTCCGGCACCGCGTGGCGGATCGTCCAGATCAATCCGGCAGGGAATTTACCGGCAGATAATCTCTGCCGGCTCTAATGCGCGGCGGGTTCCAGCCTGGCTGCAGCAGCCAGCGCCTGGCGGTGCACGCCGGGTTGTGTCCGCAGCTTCCGGCTGGCTTGTTCTTGTTTCTTTTTAGAGGGATCCACTGTGAAAAAATCAATCCTTGGCACCGTAGCTTTACTCGTATCCGCCCCTTATGCCGTTGCAGAGGAAACCTGCGGCATGCTGTGCAAGCCGGAGTTCTATCAAAGCGCGACACCGGCCGACATCCAGCAGCTGATTGCAGGGGGCGAAGATGTAAATGCACAGGGATCGATGGGACGGTCTCCGCTGCATTTTGCAGCTTCCGCCAGCCCGGAAGCCATTCAGGCATTGCTTGCAGCCGGCGCGGTTGTAGGAGCGCCTGATTCTCTCGACCGAAAACCGATCCATTTTGTCTCGGCCGTCGCGGGGCCCGAGAATGTGCTGGTTCTGCTCAAGGCCGGAGCCGATCCCAATGCACGCACAGCCAACAACTGGACGCCGCTGCACGGGGTGGCGAAATGGGGGCGGCCGGAGACCATCCGGGTGCTGCTGGATTCCGGTGCGGATCCTGCAGCCGTAAACGACATGGGAGAAACCCCCTTTGACCTGGTGGGCAACAATACCCGGGTGCTTGAATCAGGAGAGTTTCAAGTACTGAAAGAGGCCAAGATGCAGTAGCCGCCCGGCACCGGCAGCTGCCATTGCTGCATAGCCCCCCTAAAAAGAAAGGACGCCAGCAGCTGACGTCCTTTCCCTGGTCAATTTGCA
>NZ_LUKH01000432.1:0-2471 GCF_001593695.1 Leisingera sp. F5
AACCCCGCCGTCACCGAATGGCGGGTGATGAAGTACGAGGACGGCGTCACACGGGTGCGGCTGACACCGAAGACCGGGCGCACGCATCAGCTGCGGGTGCATATGCTGTCGCTGGGCCACCCGATCCTGGGCGATCCGCTTTATGCCAGCGGTGCAGCACTGGAGCATCCCAGGCTCATGCTGCATTCCCAGGAGCTGCGGATCAAACACCCGGACAGCGGCGAGTCGCTGAAATTCCGGGTGAAGCCGGAGTTTTGAGGCCCCGGTCAGGGCGCCTCCATCACCATCAGGAACAATGTGCCGCTCCGCGTCGCCTCATAGCTATGCGGGTGGTCGCCGGGAAAGCTGTAGTAATCACCCGGCCACAGCAGCTCCTCCCGTCCTTCCAGCCCTGCCCGCATCTGTCCGGAACAGACCAGCATATGTTCCACTGTGCCGCGCGGGTGCGGCGCGGCGCGGCGGGTTTCGCCCGGCTGCATCACCACGCGGTAGACATCCCGGCGCACATTCGGCGGGCTCCGGGACAATAGAACGGCAGCGAAGTCTGACTGCTCCGACTCCAGCACCTCCCCCTCACTTGCGCGGATGAGCCTAGTGGCAGGCGCCTCGGTCTCAAACAGCAAGCTCAGCGGAACGTCCAGCGCTGCAGCCAGTGCCCAAAGCGTCTCTACGCTGGGATTTCCGTTACCGGCTTCAAGCTGCGAAAGGGTTGATTTGGCAATTCCAGCCTGTGCGGCCAGCCCCGACAGCGACATTCCGGCGCGGCTGCGCTCGCGTTGGATGGCGGCAGCAATCATTTGATGAGGTGCTGACATGTTCGATATTTCACCTTCTCGTTCGACTTGACGAACGAACGTGCCGTTCGGTATACAAAACTTGCGTTCGGTTTAAGCGAAATCATACCCCGTTTCCAGAGGAACTGCCCTCAATGGCAATCCAGAACATCTCTGCCCGGCCCCCCGCCTTCAGCCAGCTGACCTCCGGACTGCGGGATATCCTGCCATTGGCTGCCGGCGTTGCTGTCTATGGGCTGGCTTTCGGCCTGCTCGCAGCACAGGCAAGCATGGATGGGCTGCAGACCGGAGTAATGGGCACCATCGTCTTTGCCGGATCTTCGCAGATCATCGCAGTGGAGCGGCTGGCTGCCGGCACCGGCGCGGGTGCAGCCATCCTGGCCGGGCTGGCACTGAACCTGCGGCTGCTTCTGATCACGGCCTCGCTCCGGGATGAGTATTCCGGACGGCCCTGGTGGCAAGTGCTGCTAGGTGTGCATCTGGCCACGGACGAAAATTGGGCCCTGATGCACGCGATGCGCGCCCGTGGCCATCAAGCCGGTTACTGGTATTTGATTGGCGGCGGAATCGGGCTGATTGCAGTCTGGGTGCTGTCCACAGTGGCAGGCGCGAGTTTTGCCAGCACTGTGCCTGAACCCAAGGCCCTGGGTATGGATTTTGCTTTCACCGCAGCTTTCATCGCCATTCTCCGGTCGCTGTGGAACGGTTCAACCATGCTTTTGCCCTGGGCCGGTTCTGTGGCCATCGTATTGCTGGCAGGTCTCTTAACGCCGATGGATCCCACCTGGACACTGATCCTGGGCGGTCTGGGCGGAGCGGTCCTTGCCGGAGTGCTGAATGATGACTGAAACATGGATCCTGATTCTCGGGCTGGCAGCGGCTACTTTTGCGGTGCGGCTGTCCGGTTATCTGCTGGGCCAACGGCTGCCGGATCACGGTCCTTGGGCGCGCGGCCTGCAGGCGCTGCCGGGCTGCCTGATCCTGTCGCTGGTCACCTACCTCCTGATGCGGGGCGGCCCGCAGGAATGGGCCGCCGGAACGGTGGCCCTGGCAGTGGCACTTGCCACGCGCAGCCTGCCCCTGACTATGGCTGCCGGAATAGCAGCGATCTACCTGCTTAGAGCCTATTTCTGACCAACCCCGCGCAGGCCCCCTGCCCGTGCACAGCACGGGCCACGCCCAAGGCTGAGGACTGCCCGGCGCAGCCGGGTGGAATGAAGACGCGGGAGCACTGCCGGTGTCCCAAATTCAACCCCGCAAACAGGAAAGCCGCCCGGACAGGCGGCTTTCCATGACTTCTAAGGCTGCGGATTTATTCGGCCACCCAGCCGCCGACGGCCTTCACTTCCAGGAAGTCCTCGATGCCCCATTTACCGCCTTCACGGCCTTTACCGGACTGTTTCATGCCGCCGAAGGGCGAACCGGCCGAGCGCGACTTGCCGTTCATCTCGACCATGCCGGAGCGCAGCGCGCGAGCCATGCGGTTGGCGCGGGCGCCATCCTGGGTCTGCACATAGTTGGTCAGCCCATAGGGCGTGTCGTTGGCGATCCCGATCGCGTCTTCCTCATTCTCGAAGGGAATGATCGACAGAACCGGGCCAAAGATTTCTTCGCGCGCGATGGTCATCTGGTTGTTCACATCGGCAAAGACCGTGGGCTTTACATAGTAACCCTTGT
>NZ_LUKH01000433.1:0-2471 GCF_001593695.1 Leisingera sp. F5
CCCTTGACCAGATCAACCGGGATCGAGGTGTATTCGATCCCTGCCAGGTTCAGCGCGATGCGCAGCCGGTAGCTGGCCGATGAGCGCCAGTAGTCATAAAGAATCGTGCTGCCCATCGGCGTCCTCCGGTGCTGAGAAGGCAGCCCGCCGGGCTGCCTCGTCGGCCTGTGCCAATCAGGCCTTGTTCAATTCCTTGGCGTGCAGCCACTCGGCATGCTTGGGGGCCTTCTTGGTCTTGGACCATTCTTCCAGCATCTCCCATTTCACCGAGTCCAGCTTCTGCAGAAACGCCTCTTCCTCAGGATCCGGACAGGCCAGCTCCACCCGGTGGCCGTTCGGATCGAAGAAGTAGATCGAGTGGAAGATCGAGTGGTCAGTGACGCCCAGAACTTCGACGCCGTTGGCCTCAAGATGCTCCTTGAACTGGATCAGGGTCTCGCGGTCCTTCACCTTGAAGGCGATGTGCTGCACCCAGACAGGCGTGTTGCGGTCGCGGTCCATCTCCGGCTTGGTCGGCAGTTCAAAGAAGGCCAGGACATTGCCGTTACCTGCATCCATGAAGATATGCATGTAGGGGTCGGGTTCATGCGTCGATGGAACATGGTCCTCGGCAATCGCGAGCACGAAGTCCATGTTCAGCATCTTGTTGTACCACTCTACCGTCTGTTTGGCGTCCTTGCAGCGGTAGGCGACGTGGTGGATCTGTTCGATTTTCAAGCGGTGTCCTCCCCAGGTTTCAGCGCGGCCGCGGCCAGCGCCTGTTTCAGGATCGCGCGTTTTCCAATGTGATTAGCCAGCACCAGCACCAGACGCGCATTCAGCGCATCGCTTTCGGCTTTGCTGAGGCCCTCATGCGCGGTCAGGAGATCTGCATAGAAATCGTCGGCGCGCTCGAGGTTGGCGGTCAGGATCAATTGGTCTTCGGTCATCTTGATCACTCCTTGCCGATGGCCCGGCGGATTGCGTGCCGGAACTGGTTTTCGTCAAAGCCGGGGCGGCGGGCAGCAACATGCTGGTCCGGGCGGATCAGGTAAACACCGCTGTCATGCTTGCCCAGATACCGTTCCTTCAGCGCCAGCGTCTTGTCATCCTTGATGGACAGTGCCAGCCGGGTGACCTCAATACCTTCTTCCTCGATCACATCCGGGGCGTCAGCGTCGATGGTGAGCAGCACGAATTTATCTCCCAGCTTGTCCAGCAGGAAACCGTCGCCCAGCGGCACGTCGGGGCAGGAGGAGCCTGGGCGGGTGCGCTCAGGTCCGTCCAGTGCATCTGCCGAATTCAGCGGCGAGCCGTCATAGGTGCAAGGCACCGACAGGCGGCCCGAATTCACCAGCGGGCGGGCGAATTCAAACTGTTCGGACAGGTCCAGAACCGCGTCACGCAGCACCCGGCTCATCTCGGACTTGGGCGTGATGAAATCGGTGGAGCGCGAGGAGTTCAGGATGTTTTCATCCGCACCGTGAACCCGCTCGGTGTCATAGCTGTCCAGCAGGCTTTCCGGCGCGGTGCCGTCGATCACCATTTGCAGCTTCCAGCACAGGTTGTCGGTGTCCTGCACGCCGGAGTTGGCGCCGCGGGCACCAAAGGGCGAGACCTGATGCGCGGCATCGCCGGCAAACAGCACCCGGCCATGGCGGAACTGCTCCATCCGGCGGCATTGGAAGGTGTAGATCGACACCCACTCCAGCTCGAACGCCACGTCCTCCCCCAGCATCGCCTTAAGGCGCGGGATCACGTTTTCCGGGCGTTTCTCGCGCTCCTTGTCGATATCCCAGCCCAATTGCAGATCAATCCGCCAGACACCGTCCGGTTGCTTGTGCAAAAGCGCCGACTGTCCTTTGTTGAATGGCGGGTCGAACCAGAACCAGCGTTCGGTCGGAAAATCCGCCTCCATAATTACATCGGCGATCAGGAAGTTGTCCTCGAACACCCGGCCGACGAAATCCAGCCCCAGCATCCGCCGGGTCGGAGAGCCTGCGCCGTCGCAGGCGATCAGCCAATCGGCCTCCAGGTTATAAGGGCCTTCGGGCGTGTCGATTTCCAATGTCACATGGCTGGGATGGGTGCCGATGGCCGAAACCTTGTTGCGGCCGCGGATTTCGATTGGTGCACCCTGCTGCTGCAGCTCGCGAACCCGGTTCACCAGGTATTCCTCAAAGTAATACTGCTGCAAATTGATGAAGGCGGGGCGCTTGTGGCCTTCCTCCGGCAGCAGATTGAAGTCATAGACCTGACGTTCGTCAAAGAACACCTTGCCGGCATTCCACTGCACGCCCTTGTCCACCATCGGCTGGCCGCAGCCCAACCGGTCGAGGATCTCCAGGGGCCGCTTGGCAAAGCAGATCGCGCGGGAGCCGAAGCTCACCTTGTCGTTGTCATCCAGAACCACCACTTCGGTGCCCTGCTGGGCCAGGTCTATGGCGGCAGCCAGGCCGATGGGGCCTGCCCCGATCACCACCACCTTGCGG
>NZ_LUKH01000434.1:0-2469 GCF_001593695.1 Leisingera sp. F5
GCGTTTCAGCACCTTGTCGTACATGCCGGCGTCCTGCACCTGCTTGGCCATTTTGCCCATGCCGGGCATCATCTGCATCATGCCCTCCATGCCGCCCATCTGGAGCATTTGCTCAAGCTGCATCTTCAGGTCGTTCATGTTGAACTGACCCTTCATCATGCGCTTCATCATGCGTTCGGCCTGCTCGGCCTCGATGGTTTCCTGGGCCTTTTCGACCAGCGCCACGATGTCGCCCATGCCGAGGATGCGGCCGGCGATGCGGTCGGCCTCGAAGGTTTCCAGCGCGTCCATTTTCTCGCCCAGGCCGACAAAGCGGATCGGCTTGCCGGTGACGGCTCGCATCGACAGCGCGGCACCGCCGCGGCCGTCGCCGTCCATCCGGGTGAGCACCACGCCGGAGATGCCGATCTTGGCGTCGAATTCCTCCGCGACCTCGACGGCGACCTGGCCGGTCAGGCCATCAACGACCAGCAGGGTCTCGCGCGGGGAGACCACATTGCGGACGTCCTCGACCTCCTGCATCAGCACTTCGTCGATGTGCAGGCGGCCGGCGGTGTCCAGCATGTAGACGTCATAGCCGCCCAGGGTTGCCTGCTGCTTGGCGCGTTTGGCAATATCGACGGGTTTCTGGCCCGGTACGATCGGCAGGGTGTCGACGCCGATCTGGGTGCCCAGGACGGCCAGCTGATCCATCGCCGCCGGGCGGTAGACGTCGAGCGAGGCCATCAGGACCTTCTTGCCCTCTTTGTCCCTCAGCCGTTTGGCCAGCTTGCCGGTGGTGGTGGTCTTGCCCGAGCCCTGCAGGCCGACCATCAGGACCGGGGCGGGCGGGTTGTCGACTTTCAGCTTGCCGGGGTCTTCGTCGCCGCGCAGCACGTCCACCAGCGCGTCATGGACGATTTTGACCACTTGCTGGCCCGGGGTCACCGATTTGGTGACGGACTGGCCGGTGGCCTGCTCCTGCACTTTCTTGACGAAGTCGCGGGCAACTGGCAGCGAGACGTCGGCCTCCAGCAGCGCCACCCGGACTTCGCGCAGGGCGGATTTGACGTCCTCTTCGTTGAGGGCGCCCTGTTTGGTGAGCCGATCAAAGACGCCGGAAAGGCGTTCGGATAGATTTTCAAACATGCCTTGCGGCCTCCTGTGCCGGTTTCCAGTTGTGGTGCCCCCGTATGTAGGGGACATGCGATCCATGCGCAAATGCCGCCAAGGTCCTTAGTGTCTGTCGCGAGGGCAAACCAAACGGGTTTGCCCCCACGGGCGTAACACGCTGGTGGAGGGCGATCCCTGGCACGGGCAGGGACCGGAAGACTCAGTGCTTCCGGATGTTTGGGAAGGCGTTACGCCGATTGACCGTCAGAGTCAACAGTTGCAGGGGCAGCAAGCAGCCATGTGTTGATCGCATCGGCCAGCCGCTGCGGGCCGATGCCGTTGGTGTAGGCTGTAACCAACGGATGGCGGCCGGCACTCATGCCGCCATCCAGCACCAGCACCGGGCGGCTGAGCGTGCGGGTGCGGCGCTCGCTGCGGCTGGTGGTGCTTTCCACTTCTGCGTGGGAGAGGTCGGCGAGGCGGTGCTCCATCTGGCTGTAGCCGAACACCGACTGGCGGCGGATCACGACGCTGCCGCCGGGGCGGTCGAGGATCACCTGCACCCGGCGCACGAACAGGCAGAAGGCCAGCATCCCCATGCCGCCGCCCGCCAGGGTGAAGATCAGGCCGGGCCAGACCAGGTCGCCGCCCTGGCTGAGCATGCCGACGCCGGCGCCGGTAAAGACCAGAATAAAAAAGGCAAGCATGATGCCGATCAGCCAGGGGGTATCGGACAGGATCAGCTGTTCAGGCGTGTTGAGGGTGATTTTCATGAGGTCAGCTTACATAGCGGAATGCAGTCATTCAGGGGAAATTGGCGGGGATTGCATCAAATCCGTGCGCAGGCCGCCGCCGCTACGCCCTCTGCGCGCTTGACTCGGGGCGGGGCGCTTGGCCAACATCGGAAGCGGTCCCTCGCTGTCCACTCACCGGCGCGGGCCGCTCAGAGGAGCACCGAGGCAGATCTTCAGCACAGGCAGGCTGCACGCCTTTGGCGTCCGCGGTCCTAGGCGGGCATTCGCATCAGCTATGGGAGGATCTGAGAACATGCGCGTTTTCACTATTCTGGGACCGTCGCAGTCCGGCAAATCAACGCTGGCCACGGCGCTGGCCAATCTGGACAGCGCTGCGGGCAAGCGGCAAGAGGTTGCAGGCGTCGCCGCTTTGCAGCCTTTTTCATTTATGGGTGAGGACTGGGCCGCGATCGACATTGCAGGCGGGGCCGACAATCTGGCACAGGCGGGGCCGGCGCTGGCGGCCAGCGATGCTGCCGTCCTCTGCGTTCCGGCAGATGCCGGGGCTGCGGTGCTGAGCGCGCCGTATTTGCGCAAGCTGGAGGAGGCGGGGATCCCCGCCTCCTCCAGCTTGCGCAAATAC
>NZ_LUKH01000435.1:0-2466 GCF_001593695.1 Leisingera sp. F5
TGGAAAGTCTGACCGCCCGGGGCAAACGGGCGCTGGCCGCGGCATTGGCCGGGCGGCGCGAAGAGTTGGGGTATAATGATGGCTGACACGGATAAAGCACTGCAGGAGCTGGACGATCTGTTTGCCGTGGCGCGCAGTGAGCCGCCGGCGCTGCCGGACCGTTTGAATGCGGCTATCCTGGCAGATGCAGTGCGGGCGCAGGCGGGCTTTCAGGCTGCGGCGCCGGCGCAGGCGCCCCGGCAGCCGCTGTGGCGGGAGCTGATCGAAGCGCTGGGCGGCTGGCCCGCGCTGGGCGGGCTGGCAGCGGCCAGTGCGGCGGGGTTGTGGATCGGGGTGGCGCCGCCCTCCTTTGTGCCGGATCCGATGGCGCTGGCGGGGTATGAGGACAGCAGCACCGCGGTCCCCTATGACAGTTACGACATGGCGGTGGTGCTGAGTGAGGACCTGCAATGAGTGCGGAGGAAAAGCCTGGAATGAAGCTGTGGCTGAAACTGTTGCTGGCGGGGTCGCTGGCGCTGAACCTAGCGGTGATCGGCATCGCGACCGGAACGGCCTGGCGGTTCAGCGGCAAGGACAGGCACTGGCAGCGGCCGCCGTCGGTCGGGGCCATGATCTTCCGCGAGCTGGACCGCGACACCCGCAAGGCGCTGCGGCAAGAAGCGGGCGGCGCTCATGGCAGCTATTACAAGCGCCGCCAAGCAGAGGGTGAGGCGGTGATCGGAATGCTGCGTAGCGCAGACTTCGATGCGCAGGAGCTGCTGACGATACTGCAGATCCAGGCAGCGACGCGCCGTGCCTTTCACACTAAGGTACAGGAAGCCTGGGTGCGCAAGCTGGAAGCGATGACGGCGGAAGAGCGCGCGGCCTTTGCCAGCCGCATGGAAGAGCGGATGCAGCGGCGCGGCGGGCGTTGGCATGAACGGCAGAACGGGCGGGATTAAGCCGGCGGCGTGCAGCTGCGGGTCGCTTCCCGAGGTGCCAACCACAGAAGGCAGCCTCTGGCGGCTGCCAATTCCGGGATCGGCTGAGGACCTCAGGCTGCTTGGGTGCATTCCGGCGACAAGGTCACCTGATTGCGGCCCGCATCCTTGGCGTTGTAGAGGGCCTGATCGGCTTTCTCGACCAGCGCGGCGGTGCTGTCTTCATTGCCGCCGCCGCCCATGACTGCGCCGATGCTGATGGTGATCCTGACCGGATCGGCGGCGCCGGGCACCTGAAACGGAGTGCTGTTGATCGCATTGCACAGGGCGATGGCGGCCAGGCCTGCCTCGGCCTCGGTGGCGCCGGGCAGCACCGCCATGAATTCTTCGCCGCCGACGCGGGCCAGCAGGTCCGCCGGACGCAGCACCGCCTGCATCCGGCGGGCGGCCTCGATCAGCACGGCGTCGCCGGCTGGGTGGCCATAAAGGTCGTTGATCCGCTTGAAATGATCGAGATCGGCCAGCATGACGGCAAACTTTTCGCCAGTTGCGGTGGCGGAATGGGCCACCCGGTCCAGGAACGGCTTGGCATAGCGGCGGTTGTAAAGACCTGTCATCGGGTCCAGCACGGCTGCGCGCAACCCGTTGCGGACGCTGTCGCGCAGCCGGTCCTTGCGGGCCTTCTGCTGCAGCTGGGTGGTGAGGCGCAGCTGCAGTTCCTCAATATCAAAGCCGGATTGCAGCACGTCATGGGCGCCGCGGTCCAAGGCCTCGGCGGCGATATGCGGATCCGCCGGGTTGGGCACGGCAATCACCACCGATTTGCGGGTGGCAGCGCGGGCGCGCAGGTCAGCCAGCAGGCGCAGGCCGGGGCCGGCCGAAGCCTCTGTCAGTTCGATGATGATGGCATCGGCCACCGGCGCCTGCATCAGCCCTTGGATGTCGCTGATGGAATGGGTGCGCAGGTCATAGGGCAGGCGGCCGGCAAGCCGGTCGCGCCAGGCCCTAGCGGTGCGGGGATCCTGCGCCACCAGGGCAACGGAGGCATTGCGCAGATCCTCGGCGCATGTGCGGTCGCTGAGCGGCAGGATGAAGCCGTTTGAGGCATCGCGCTGCAGGTTCAGTTCTTCGGTGCTGCTGCGGGCGCGCAGCAGGCTGCGGATGCGGGCCTGCAGGATCACGTCATCCACCGGCTGCTGCAGTACATCGTCGATGCCCGCGGCCAGTGCGGCGAGCCGGGCTTTGGGTCCTTCCCAGTCGGAGACCGCGATCACCGGCAGATCGCCCAGTGCCTCATCCCCGGCCAATTCGCGTTTCACATCCGCGGCGGAGCCATCGGGCAGCGACATTGCGGAAAGCACCAGATCAGGGCGGTGGCGGCGGGCGGCCTGCAGCACTTCAGCCAGGCTGCCGGCTTGGACCACATCGTAATAGGCAGCCGCCAGCTGCACCTTCAGCATGATGCGGTTGGTGGAGACGCCGTCGATGACCAGGATAGTGCCTTGCACGCGGTATCCTTTCGCCCCTTGCAAATCCTATGACTGGA
>NZ_LUKH01000436.1:0-2466 GCF_001593695.1 Leisingera sp. F5
CAATAGCGCATGACAGCGGCACACTGCGCGGGAAGCGCACCATCGGCGGAGGGAGGCGGCTGTTGCGGCACGTCATGTTCCAGGCCGCACTCGTCGCGGCACATCACAACCCAACCCTAAAACCTTTCGCAGACCGGCTGCGGAAGGCAGGAAAACCGCACAAAGTCATCATCATTGCCGTCGCCCGGAAGCTGGTCACAATTGTCAATGCACTGTGCAAATCCCGGCAGAAGTGGGCAGCTCAGACCTTGTGAGGAATACAGTTGCTAGGCCTCGAAATGCTTGTCGAATTTGCTGCGCAGCACACTCCGGCTGATTTTCTGCAGCCTAGCAATTGTAACCGGCCTTGCTTCCAGTCGCTGGCAGACAAGGCTTACCACCCGGAAGCCAACTTGAAACAAGCCGGGTTTGGCCAAATGACGAGCGACATTAGAGCCGATGTTTTTTGGAGCGCACTGTTTCCAGGAATTGGCGGGTATCTACGGGCCATTTCACGCGCCTTTCACTTAACTGTTGATTCTCAAATGCTTCCGGTTTTGGTCATCCCTCCCGTGCGGGAAGGTTTGCTGGAAGCAATGCATGCTTCGGCGGAATGCTGCGCAAAATTCAGAATTTCCTCAGAACCAAGTAAATTTATGCAGTGGATGCATCATTTCCGTCTTGACGCGCGCCGTTCCCGCGATGAGAAATATCCGCATGGCGTGTTTGGCACATATCTTCCGGCTGATCAGGGTGGCTGCTGTATTTGCAGTGATCCTTGCGCTGGGATTTTCATTGCCATCCGCTGCGCATTCCCTCGCTGACCATCACGGCAATGCTGCGGTTTCGCAGAATGGGCACAGCCATGCCGATGCTGCCATCTCAGACGTAGCGCATGGCGCTTCCCAGACCGGCGCACACGATTCCCCGGGCGACCCCGGGAACGCCGCCGACGCGGGGAACTGCTGCGCAGGTGCCTGTATGGCACTGGCCGTGCTGTCCTTGCAACCGGGTGAGTTTGTCCTGAAGCGCCCTGTCCGTTGGAAGCTGGCGCATGCTCAGCTGCCCTCCCATCCCAGGCTTGCGCTGCTGCGTCCCCCGAGAACCTGAGTTTCTGAAACCGTTGTAACGGTCCCAGGCACCGTCCCGCACCCCTGTGCGGGATCCGAGCAGATTATTCTCAGGAAAAAACAGATGAAACCACTTTTTCTGGCCGGGGCAGCAGCCCTGCTGCTGGGAGCATGCGCCAGCACGCCTGCGGCGCTGCCCGAAATCGCAGCGCTGGAGCGTACCGCCGCGCAATCCGGCCCCTACCGAAAACTGAATTATCAACCTCCCTTTAGTGGCTTTGAAGCCCAAGAGCCCAGCGACCCCGGCTCCTGGCGCGGCGTCAACGATGAGCAGCAGGAGAACCACTGATGACAGCTAGAATTTGGCGCGCCGTGCTGGCGTCGCCCGTGGTGCTTGCCGCCTGCTCGGCTGCGGTGCCGGAGAAATACACCGGCCCCAAGGCCGGGTTCCAGGAGGTTGTCAACCAGACCTCGGCAGCTATCGGCAAGCGAACGGCCTTTGCACAGACCCAGGCGGAAAACGAGGCCTTGTCCAAGGAAGTCCGCAGCCTTGTGCAGGGCAGGACAATCTCCGCTGATACCGCGGTGCAGGCGGCGCTTTTGAACAACAAGGGATTGCAGGCGTCTTATGCCGCAGTCGGGCTGTCGGCAGCGGAGGCCTGGCAGCAGATGACGCCGGAGAACCCCGTGGTGTCGATCGGCTTGTTGGGGATCGGCGCTCCGGAACTGGGCCTGTACCGGGCGCTGGAATCCACCATCGCGGTCAATCTTCTGGATGTGAAAACCCGCAAGCAGCGCATCGCCGTGGCTGAGGCGCAGTTCCAGCAGGCTCAGCTGACTGCGGTGAATGACACCCTGGCGCTGGCCGGGCAGACCCGGCAGGCGTGGATCAATGCCGTGGCTGCCTTTGAACGGCTGAGCTATCTGCGCAAGGCAAGCGAAACAGCCGCCGCGGGGGCGGAACTGGCCAGCCAGTTGGGCAGGACCGGCGCGCTGAACAAGGCCGGCCAGGCGCGGGAATTTGCCTTCAACGCGGAGCTTGCGGGCCAGGTCGCCCGTGCCCGCCTGGAGGCAAAGCTCGCCAAGGAAGAGCTGACCCGGCTGATGGGCCTGTGGGGCAGCGATGCCAACTACTATGTGCCGGATGCGTTGCCATCCTTGCCGAAGTCTTTGCCGAAAGTGTCCTCAATCGAGAAGGCGGCGCTGAAGAACCGGGTGGATCTGCAGGTCGCCAAGCTTGGGCTTGAGGCGCAGGCCCGGGCCTTCGGCCTGACGGACCGGACTCGGCTGGTGACGGATCTGGAACTGATTGCAGGCTTTGAAGCGGAGCGCGAGCGCGAGGACGGAGTGACGAACACTGAGACCCTTCCACAATTGGAGCTGGAGTTTGCCATCCCGGTATTTGACACCGGCAAGG
>NZ_LUKH01000437.1:0-2465 GCF_001593695.1 Leisingera sp. F5
CTATGTGGGTGAAGAAAAGGGCCTGCTGCCGCGCGAAATCGCTTCGTTCGAGGCCTTCGAGAACGCGATGAGCCTGGACATCGCCATGGGCGGCTCCACCAACACCGTGCTGCACCTCTTGGCAATTGCCAACGAAGGCGAAGTCGACTTCAACATGTCCCACATGGACCAGCTCAGCCGCAAGGTCCCGTGCCTCTGCAAGGTCGCGCCGAACACCGCCAACGTGCATATGGAAGACGTGCACCGGGCCGGCGGCATCTTCTCGATCCTGGGCGAGCTCAGCCGTGCAGGCCTGCTGCACAACCACTGCAGCACCGTGCATTCTTCGACCATAGGCGAAGCCATCGCAAAGTGGGACATCAAGGTTGCCAACAACCCCGAGGCCGAAGAGCTGTTCAAGGCAGCCCCCGGCGGCGTGCGCACGACGCAGGCGTTCTCCCAATCCAACCGTTACAAGGAGCTGGACAACGACCGCGAAAACGGTGTGATCCGCTCCAAAGAGCACGCCTTCAGCCAGGACGGCGGCCTTGCGGTTCTGTTCGGCAATATCGCGCTGGACGGCTGCATCGTGAAAACCGCCGGCGTCGATGCCAGCAACCTGACCTTCACCGGCTCCGCCTATGTCTGCGAAAGCCAGGACGCGGCGGTGAACGACATCCTGACCGGCAAGGTCAAGGAAGGCGATGTGGTGGTGATCCGCTACGAAGGCCCGCGCGGCGGCCCCGGCATGCAGGAAATGCTCTACCCGACCTCCTATCTGAAATCGAAAGGCCTGGGCAAGAAATGCGCCCTGCTGACCGACGGCCGTTTCTCCGGCGGCACCTCCGGCCTGTCGATCGGCCATGTCTCGCCCGAGGCGGCCGAAGGCGGCACCATCGGCCTGGTGCGCCAGGGCGACAGGATCGAGATCGACATCCCCAACCGCTCGATCCATCTGGCAGTCGCGGATGAGGAGCTGGCCGCGCGCCGCGAAGAGCAGGACGCCAAGGGCTGGAAACCGGCCGAGCCGCGCAAGCGCAAGGTCTCCAAGGCGCTGAAAGCCTATGCGCTGCTGGCCACCTCCGCCGCCAAAGGCGCGGTGCGCGCACTGCCGGACGAAGACTGAGGCCTGACTGCCTCGTGAACCTTGAAAACTCGCCGCGTATTCGCGGCGGGTTTTCTTTTAGGTCTCAGCCAATGCACGGACAAGACGGGTTCAGGCAGCAAAAACGCCTGCATTCCGAACCTGCGCTTAGGCTATACAGATAGCCGTCGATTACCATTTACAAAAATGCGTAGCCCCGATGTCATTGCACACGCAAAAGAATAACTTTCTACAGCCTATCTACCGGGAGATATTTATCTGGTTTGTGTTTTGTATCCAATTACTGCCCAACATATTTTGAGGACCATCATGCTCAGACTGTTCCCTACCGTTTTGACTCTCGCAGCTCCGGTTGCAGCAACCGCAGCTCCAGAGAAGTTCTTGTGCTCCTTCGCGGGGCACAGCTCAGCCAGGGAAAACAATGATGGCGGGTTTGTGCCCGGCAAGTCCATGTTGAACGTTGATGCACAAAACAGCACAGCTACGGTCTATGACGCATTCACTCACATGGTTTACAATGCGCCTGTGGCAACGAAGTTTACGAAGAAAAGCAATGGAATGTATCGGTTGCGCTGGAAGGTTAAGGGAGTGCCAGTAACCATCACAACAACTTATGACTACGGCATACCTGAGATAATCAAAACCAAATTCACTGTTCGCTACTCACTCTTGTTTAACCCTGAAACCTTGCAAGGAAAACTCTCGGTAAGCGGCGGAGGAGAAAGATTCACCTCGTCCGGAAAATTTGATTGTGACAAAACGAACAAAAACCTGGTGTTTTAGTAATCGCCCGAAGCGGCTCCGGCACATTCCCTTCATGAACACAGATCATGTCCCCGCGCCGGGCCCAAGATTTATGCCGCGGCATCTTTGATGCGGCGGTAAAGGCGCGGGAGGTCTCCGCTTTCCGCGCCCTGCCCATCATTCCCCCAGCTTGGCGTGCACCTCGTCCAGGTCGATCTCGCCCACCGGCATCTTGTTGCCCGGGTTATCGAAATCGTACTTGAACAGCTCGAAATCGCGTTTGTAGATCTCATAGACCAGGTGCATTGACAGGTCGTCGAAATAGTCCTCGACGGCATGGGCGCGCTTGGGACCGTGGCCTTCGCTTTCGTTGAAACGCGGGATGGCGTTCAGGTCCACCGCATGCGGCGTTTCGATCGCATCCAGCACGCCTTGCATCCCGGCATTGAAATCTTCGGTCCAGAAAATCCGGTTGTAGCGGCCGCCGTTCAGGATGAAGGTCGACACATGCCCCGACATTGCCGACCAGTGGATGTCCGGATCCATCGGGCGGCGCCAGCGGATGGTGTCGCGCACAAACAGCAGAAACCGGCGGAAGCTGGCGATCTGGTCGAATTCCTGCTTGCCGTCCTCGCCA
>NZ_LUKH01000438.1:0-2464 GCF_001593695.1 Leisingera sp. F5
GTGTTGGCCTTGATGGTGATCCCGCGCTCGCGCTCGATATCCATCGAGTCGAGCAGCTGTTCCTTCATATCGCGGTCCTTCACCGTGCCGGTCTCCTGGATGAGCCGGTCAGCGAGGGTGGATTTGCCATGGTCGATGTGGGCGACGATGGAGAAATTGCGGATCTTTGAGAGCTCTGTCATGCAAGGGGATATGATTTGGTTTCGGGGTTTGGTCAAGGAGAATTGAGTGGACATTCCAGCGTCATACAGTGAAGCAATCGACCTCTCCTTGGACCTCCCTGACTGGCACCGAAGGTACGTTATTGCTCGCACCTTTGTCAGGGCTATGCCTTGTATCTTCTCTCAACCCAAACGAACCAGAGCTAGTGAACCACCAATAACACTCAAGCATTTGCTCAATCTGTACCGGGCAGCTTTGCTTCTATGTGTGGCGACGAAGATGGGTCCAGTCGTTGTTCGAATAGATAGCTTAGAGAAGCTAGGCTTACCCGGTGGCGGCGCAAAATACGACATTTCAATCAGCGCCAAAAACGCCGCTAGGTGCGCTGTCGTTTCCGACAGGCACGACATCAGAATTTGCAGTGAACTTTGCCTTTCTGACTCGATGGCCGCTGTACAGAAGTATAGAGCAGAGAACCCGGGGAGAACCGACACTCTCGCAGCTAGCCGACAGCTGCTGACGATAGAGGTCGCCGGCTCGTCTGACCCTGATGACCTCGACTTTTCGGCACCTCTCTGGCCCGAACTAACTGAATTTCCCTCTATGGATCGCTCCTTCTCCGGCGCAGGGCTCCCCAAAGTCCATTTACCGGAAGACGCTGGCCCCGATTTCCTCAACACGCCTTTCTGGCACGATTGGTATTGGGGGATTGTCAGTGGCAAACCGCTAGATTGGATACTGCAGCGCCGAGTAGCTGAAATCGAAGATTCCATCTGGAAGGAAGGCCCCGAAGCTGTCGCCGCCGAAATCGAGCGCATCAAGGCTGAGTTCCATAGGCAGCCAGCGGACAAGCAGAGGTTCCCTAAGCACGAACCCAATTCCGTCAGCCGCCTGATCGAGAACCGGGTCATCGCGTCTGCAAGCCTGCAAAGCCTTGCCGCGCAGGTTGCGCAGAGCGTTGAACGCTTCCACGCGGAAACCGGTGCCAATGCCCTGCCCGAAGCTTTGGAGCCGATCTCCAGTTTACCGGGTATGCTGCTTGCAGTACATGCCGCCCTCCAAAAGGCACCCGCTAGTGAAAACACCTCTGTTGAGGCAGAAGACCAGCTAAAGGCCGAGATTGGTCGGTTAAACGCAAAAGTTGCGCAACTCGAAAGCGAACTGAAGAGAGCCAGCACCTCGAAACCGTCGGTGTTTTCCGAGGCTTTCAAAAAACAACTTGGCACAAGCCTAGGTGACTGGAAGTTATACGCCGCTCTTTGTGGCGGCCTTTGGATCGTTAGCGGAGACACTGCTGGCATGCAGCGCCGACTTGAGAACATTGCGTATTTTAGAGATGCGATTTTTGGCGAAGTCTCACCTTCGCCTCAAGGCACTCCTGCAAGCGCACACGTACCGGCAGAAGGCAGCATAGAAATTTGCCCCTCCCGCCCGGCCGAAAGGCCTGGCCGCGCCTGAGCAGGGCTGTGCCCGTTCGAAAGCGAAACCACCCCCGGATGGTTTCCGGGAGGCATTCTCACTCCTCGCGGGAAGACGCCGCCCTCTGCACTATGCCGCAACTGTTGCTCCCTCGGGTCGTGGACACCACCTGCCCCCCCGCAACCCAAAACCCCGTCAAATTTTCCGCTCTCCCTGCGCACGGGACCAAAATGCGCTATACTCGCCTCATTCCGCGAAACGCGCGCCCCTCTGGCGGGAAACACAGCAAAGGAGGACGACCCGCATGGATGCAATCAAAGCGACCGAATATGCCCGCGCGCTCTACAGCGCGCATGGCGACAAGGCCGAGCTTGAGGCCGCACAGAAGATGCGCGCCTGCGAAGAAGCCGGCAAAGACGACGAGGCGGCGGACTGGAAAGCCGTGCGCCAGGCAATCCGCGCCCTGCGCGGGCCGAACCAGGCCTGAGGCAGGACACAAGACCGGGGCGCCGCAGACAACGGCGCTCCGAACCTTTCAGCATCCCGTTTACCATGATTGAATCGCGCTTTGGCTTTTGGCATACTGCGGGTAATTCCGCGGGCAGCAGACCCGCTTGCCAAAAAACGAGGCACGAGCCAGATGAAATCCTTCCTGACCGCCGCGCTTTGCGCCGGGTTCCTCACCGCGCTGGCGCCCGTCGGCGCCGACGCCGGCGCGATTGAGCGCGCCTGCCGCCAATCGGACCGCACCGCCGCCTCGCCCGGGTTGTGCAGCTGCATCCAGAAAGTGGCCAACCGCAGCCTGACACGGGCCGAGCGCAAGACCGTCTCAAAATGGTTTTCCGATCCGCATCAGGCCCAGGTCGTGCGCCAGTCCTCTAGT
>NZ_LUKH01000439.1:0-2463 GCF_001593695.1 Leisingera sp. F5
CGCGTGGCCGGGGCTGTACCTTGTTCAATCAACTGTGGTGTTCAGGCCGCGGCCCTGCCCATGCTTTCCTCCGCCGCAGCCAGCAGGATGTCTGTAACCACATCCAGTTCTGCACGGGTCAGACGCACTGGCAGGCGCACGTCGCAGGCCTTCATCAGCATGGAGCGGGTTTGGGGCAGGTCGGGCTGGTCGCCCAGGAATTGCCAGTTCCAGAAGGCGCGGGCGTTGTCGGTGGAAAGACCGAAGACCTGCACCTTGACGCCTTTGGATCCTGCAGCAGCAGCAAAGGCACGGGTCTGTGCCTCGCTGAGGCCTGCAAGGTTGAACTGGATCGAATCCGGCGCGCGGCGTTCAGGGGCCAGCGGTGCGGGCACGTCGAAGAAAGGGGAGGCATTGAGGCGTTCGGCCACATAGTCATGGTTGGCCAGCCCGTCGCGCACCCGGCGCGCCAGTTCCGGCAGCTGCGGGCGGATCACCGCGGCGGACAGGTTGCTCATCCGCAGGTTATAAAGCGGCAGCTGGTTCTGCCACTTGGCAAAGGCCTGCTCCAGATCCGGGGTGTTTTCCCCATGCGGGCCTTTGTGCTTTTTCCAGTTATGCTCGTATGCGCCGGACATGATCACGGCGCGGGCAATCAGATCGGCGTCGTCGGTGATCAGGATACCGCCCTCGCCGGCGTTGACCATCTTGTAGGACTGGAAGGAGAAGCAGCCGGCCTTACCGATGGTGCCGATATTCCGGCCGTTCCAGGTGGTGCCAAGCGAATGGGCGGCGTCTTCAACCACCGGGATGCCGCGGGCATCGCACAGCGCCATGATCGCATCCATATCAGAGGTATGGCCGCGCATGTGGCTGATGATGACCGCCTGCACGCTGTCCAGCCTGGCCTCAAAATCTGCCATGTCGATACGGTAGTTGTCGCCGACTTCACACAGTACTGGCACGCAGTCGGCATGAACCACCGATGACGGCACGGCGGCAAAGGTGAAAGCGGGGATCAGCACGCGCGCGTCGCGCGGCAGGCCAAGCGCTTTCAATGACAGGAACAAGGCGGCGGAGCAGGAGGAGACTGCCAGCGCATATTTGCTGCCCAAAAGGTCCGCATATTCCTGTTCCAGCAGCGTGACCGGAGCGTTTTCCGGCGCGGTGTAGCGGAACAGGTCGCCCGACTGCATCAGGGCCTCGATTGCCTCAAGGGCGGCTGCGGGAATGGGTTCAGCGTCATGAACGTTGGGCGGCAGAGCCATATTTCAAAATCCTGAATTGTTGCTTCAGAAAATGTAAATCTAGATGCCGGAAATGCCAAGAGGCGACGCGGCGGAAAATGCCGGCGCAGGCGGGATTTCACAGAAATGTTGCGGAGTTGCGCGGAAACCGGCCTGGGGTCAGACCCCCAGCCGGTCGCGCAAGGCAAACCAAGTCATTGCCAGCACCAAGAGCGGCGAGCGCATCCGCGGCCCGCCCGGGAAACGCGGGGCGGGGACGCGGGCCAGGGTGTCGAACCCTTCCGCCTGTCCCTGTATCGCCTGCGCCATCAACTGGCCTGCATGGGTGGCGGTGCCGACACCATGGCCGGAATAGCCGGAGGCCGTCAGCACATTGGGCGCCAGCCGCGCCAGATAGGGCATCCGCTTCATGGTGATGCCCAATGTGCCGCCCCAGGCATAGTCGACCCGGACGTCCTTGGTGTGCGGGAAAATCTGCTGCATCGGTTTGCGCACTGTGGCCTCGATATCGGCGGGAAAGCGGTAGCCATAGCTTTCGCCGCCGCCGAACAGCAGCCGCTTGTCATGGCTGAGGCGGAAGTAGTTGACCACAAACTTGCTGTCTGCCACCGCGACGTCACGGGCAAGTACCCGGGCGGCGTCTTCGCCCAGCGGTTCAGTTGCCACGATGAAGTTGTTGATCGGCATCACTCGCGACGCGACCTGATGGTTCAGCCCGCCCAGATAGCCGTTGCAGGCCAGGATCAAATGGCCGGCTGACACGGTTCCGCCTGCAGTCTGCACACGGACTTGCGCGCCTTCCTGGATGTCCAGCACCTCGCTTCGCTCAAATATCTGCGCCCCGGCGTTCGCAGCTGCCCGGGCCAGGCCCAGGGCATAGTTCAGCGGGTGCAAATGGGCGGCACCCATGTCCAGCGATCCGCCCTGATAGGCGGGTGAGGGGCAGATGGCGTGCAAACCAGCCTCATCCAGGGGCTGGATCTGATCGTAGCCGTAACGGCTTTGCAGATGTTCGGCATAGGCGTGTTCATGGGCTGCCTCGCCTTTGGAGAAACAGGCATGGGCAATGCCGGGGGTCAGATGGCAATCGATATTGTGCCGGGCAATCAGGGATTTCACCAGATCCTTGGCATCTTCACCCAGCTGCCAGAGCTTTTGCGCGTCTGCTTTGCCCATCAGCGCTTCCAGCCCGTCCTGTTCCATCCGCTGGCCGCTGCCGAGCTGGCCGCCGTTACGG
>NZ_LUKH01000440.1:0-2462 GCF_001593695.1 Leisingera sp. F5
CTGCCAGAACGGTTGCCGCCGCCGATCACAGGTTTTTGTCCTCGAACATGCACAGATCGCGGATCAGGCAGCTGCCGCACATCGGCTTGCGCGCCTTGCAATGATAGCGGCCGTGCAGGATCAGCCAGTGGTGGGCGTGCTGCTGGAAATCCGCCGGGATGTTATCCTCCACCGCGCGTTCCACGGCGTCCACATCCTTGCCCGGGGCAATGCCGGAGCGGTTGCCGACGCGGAAGATATGGGTGTCCACTGCTTGTGCGGGCTGCTTCCACCACATGTTCAGCACCACATTGGCGGTTTTGCGGCCTACCCCCGGCAGCGATTGCAATGCGGCGCGGGAATTGGGCACCTCGCCGCCGTAGTCATCAACCAGGATTTGGCTGAGCTTGATCACGTTCTTGGCCTTTTGGCGGAACAGGCCGATGGTTTTGATATGTTCGGTCAGCCCTTCAAGGCCCAGTTCCAGCATTTTTTGCGGGGTGTCGGCGATCTTGAACAGCGCGCGGGTTGCCTTGTTCACGCCGGCATCGGTCGCCTGCGCCGACAGTGCCACCGCCACCACCAGCGTGTAGACATTGACATGCTCCAGCTCGCCCTTGGGTTCGGGCTCAGCTGCCTGGAACCGCGTGAAGATCTCGCGGAGCGTATGATAATCGAGTTGCTTTGCCATGGCAGCGCTTTTGTACAGGTCAGACCTTAAAGAGCAATTGAAATTGCGATGCCATGGCAGTTTGCGGCGGCATTTAAGAGAGCAGGCCGGCAGCTTTTAATGCTGCGTTTGCGGCTGCGAATTCGGCAGGGGCTTCAGTTCTGCCTTCACAGAAAGCAGCCGCGGGCCGTTCCGCATCTGCTGATCCAGCATCTTGCCGCGGGAGGAAGGGCAAAGCAGGGCCCCTTCCAGCAGCGCGTGCAGCAACCGCACGGCATCCGCGGCGGTTCCCATCAGACAGCCATGATACACCCAGCCCGGGTGATAGCCCCTTGTATCCCAATGAAGGCCTTCAAAGTCCTCACGCGTTCCGGCCGGCCGGGCGCCAAGCCCTAGCGGCTGCAGGATGTCGTGCTGCATGATGTGTGCCAGATCGCAGCCGTGCAGCCGCTCCAGCTCCAGAGGCAGCAGCAGGTATCCGATGTTGGAGTAGAGCCAGCCCTGGCCGGGCGGATAGACGAGGTCGCTGGCATGCGCCTCTGCGAGCAGCCGGCTGGCGGGCCAAGGTGTCTCGCGGGCGGCAACTGCGGCTTTGTAAGCGGGCAGCGGGCCATAGTCGCGCAGCCCTGCGCGGTGCTGCAGCAGCTGGCGTGAGGTAAAGGGCCAGCCGGCCAAAGCGGCATCAAGGTCCAGCGGACCGTCCTCAGCCGCGCGCAGCACAAGTGCGGCAATCACCGGCTTGGTAAAGCTCCACCAGGGAAAGACAGCGTCTGGTGCATCATTGCGCAGGAGATTTCCGGCGCCGTCCAGCACTGCTATGACATCACACGGTCTCCCTTTCCCAATCCATAGCGCGGGTCAGGGGAATTCGCAAGTTCCGGGTCGATTGGCAAGCGCATGCGTATTACTTTGATCCGCAAGTCAGAACAGGTTGGGCCGATGAATATCGAAACACGGGAAAACACCTATCATTACGGCGTCATGCGCCGGGCGATTGAGTTGATTGACGATGGTGGCGAGGATTTGACGCTGGAGCAGCTGGCCGCCCGTATGGACATGAGCCCGGCGCATTTCCAGCGGCTGTTCTCGTCCTGGGTCGGGGTTTCGCCCAAACGCTACCAGCAGTATCTGCGGCTGGGCCATGCCAAGGCGCTGCTGCGTGAGCGGTTCACCACGCTGGAGGCCTCGCATGCGGTGGGGCTGTCCGGCTCGGGCCGGCTGCATGACCTGTTCCTGCGCTGGGAGGCGATGAGCCCCGGCGAATATGCCCGCAAGGGCGTTGGCCTGCGGATCTTCTGGGGTTGGTTTGACAGCCCGTTTGGCCTGGCGCTGGTGATGGGCACGGAAAAGGGCATCTGCGGGCTGGGTTTTGCCGCCGAAACCGGGGCTGAGCCGGCCATGGCGGACATGCGTGCGCGGTGGCCGCAGGCGGAATTCGTCGAGGATCCCGCAGCCCTGCGCCCGCTGGCGGAGGCGGCCTTAGCCCAAAAAGGCGAGACTGCCCTGCACATGATCGGCGCCCCCTTGCAGATCAAGGTCTGGGAAGCGCTGCTGCGCATCCCATCAGGCCATGTCACCACCTATTCCGAGCTGGCCCAGGCAATCGGCGCGCCCAAGGCCGTGCGCGCGGTGGGAACAGCCGTCGGGCGCAACCCGGTCAGCTGGCTGATCCCCTGTCACCGGGCCTTGCGCAAATCAGGAGCGCTGGGCGGCTATCACTGGGGCCTGCCGGTCAAGCGCGCGATGCTTGCTTATGAGGCGGCACGGGACGAGGAGGCTGCGGCAGATGATATGCGCGCTGCCGGCTGAACAG
>NZ_LUKH01000441.1:0-2461 GCF_001593695.1 Leisingera sp. F5
GCCCAGACCAGTGCATCCAGCCGGTCCGGTGAGCCGCTGCCGCGGTAGCCTTGGGGTGTCATCAGGCACATCTGGTCCTCCAGGCCTCCCAGCCCCGGCAGATGTTTGACGCGACCCTGTTCATAGAGCGCCGCGGCGGGTTCGGCGCGGGCCGATTTGCCTTTTCTTGCGTGCAGCGCCCGGAACGGCACCAGCGGATCGGCCTGGCGCAGCACGGTTTCCACCAGCGCGCCGCCCTGGTTGACTTCGGCCACCACCCGGTCGGCGCCATGGGCATCGCGGGCGGCAATTGCGGCCTGTGCCCAGGCCAGCGGACCCACGCCCTGCACGGTGCAATCCGCCAGAACATAGGCGCACCAGTCCCGCGGCGGGCCTTGGGTGACGGCGCCGACCACCACAATCCCGCAAGCGTCGGACCCTTTACCTGCGCTGACCGCCGGGTCGACGGCGACCACGACCCGGTCAAGCGGCGGCGCCTCTGCCACTTGTGCATCAGCCAGCGCCGCAGTGGTCCAGAGCGCGCCCTGTACATCGGCCAGCATCACCCCGTCCAGCTCCTGCCGGCCCAACCGGGTGCCTGCATAGCGCGCGCGCACTTCCACCAGGAACGACGGTGCAAGATTGGCGCGGTTGGCTTCGGTCGCGGCGTGGGTCTGGACGGTGCTGGGCGAGGCCAGCAGCCGTTTCAGCACCGGCGCATTGCGCGGCGTGGTGGTGACGCAGACCCGCGGGTCCTGGCCCAGCCGCAGGGCAAACTGCAGCATGTCCCAGCTCTCCTGCCCCTTTTTCCATTTGGCCAGCTCATCTGCCCAGGCAGCATCGAACTGGGGACCGCGCAGGGCCTCCGGGTCGTGGGCGGAAAACGCCTGCGCCTCCGCCCCGTTGGGCCAGACCAGCTTGCGCTCGGACGCTTTCCACTTGGGGCGGCGGTCGGGCGGCGAACAGGCCAGGATGCCGCTGTCGCCATGTATCATCACATCGCGCACCTGGTCGTAGGTTTCCGCCACCAGTGCGATGCGCCTTGCGGTGCCGGGATCATGCGGGCAAGGCCCTTCGGCGAGCGAGCGGATCCATTCGGCCCCTGCCCGTGTCTTGCCTGCGCCGCGGCCGCCCAGGATCACCCAGGCGCGCCAGCCCCCCGGCGGCGGGCGCTGGTGATCCAGCGCCCAGATGTCAAAAAGATGCGGCAGCGCGCAGAGCGACTTGCGGTCCAGCTCATTCAAGAACCAGTTCTGGAGCGAGGGCGGCGCGCAGGCTAGTAAGTCCGCGCTCGACAGCTGCGCGCGCCGCATCGAGATCGAGTTCATGTTCGGATTTGAGCATGCGGGCGAATTCGGTGCATTGTTCTGCAAGGAGTCTCTCCACTTTCTGGCAATCGCGGATCAGCTGTTCCAGTTTGCTGATCTGGCTTTTGGCGCCGGCCGCTTCGTCGGCGCCTTGTGCGTCGAGCTGTTCGCGCAGCTCTTCCGCCTCGTTGCGCAGGCGGTGGATGCTGTCCTGCAGGGATCGCAGGAGATCGGCGGTGTAATGCACCTGCCGTGTCAGAACGGCGGCGCTATCCTGGTCTGTTGGATGATCTGTCATGAAATTGTCTGCCTCATGCGTTTTTGTCCGCACAAGAGAAAGAGCGGCGGCCACCGTCGGAGGGGTCCGGGGCCGTCCATGTTTCTTCCAGCTGCAACTCAACCTATACACGATTTACCTGTGGCTGTCAAGAATTGCATGAGCAGCAGCGCACGGTGGGGCCGCAACAGGCTGCGGCCGGCGCTGTTGGTGCTGCGCTTTTTGAACAGACCATCCAAGCCATTGAAAAAGGGGAATACAGAGATGGGCGGCTATAGAACCGAGGTAATTCAAATAATGCGCATCTTCCGCAAAAACACTCTTTCCGAAATGCAATCTTAGATTGTAGCGTCAAGCCTGCACAGCACCGTGCAGCAACATCATTTTTGATAACGAGGAACCGCACATGGGTTGGACCAATTACCAGATTGCCACCGCGCAAGAGTCGACACCTGTCCCGGGGGATGCCGGAAAGATCTTTTATGATGCCACACTCCACTATGTGAACATTCCGGCAAACGCCACAATCGTGATGTCAGGCGGCCGCAGAGGCGAGGGCCAGACCTCCGTTGACGATGTGGTCAAACTGACCATGACGGATCAAAGCGATCCGGAGAACACCGCTACATATTCGCATGACTACAGCAACAGCTGTTCCGGCGTGGTGACGCCGATGCAACCGGTGGATCTGAGCTCGCAGTTCGGCTCTCTGGCTGGAAAAACCGTCAAGGCAACCATTGAATTCTATGACAAGTGCGGCGGCTACCAGAGCGGGACCAATTTCTACATCTGCATCTATACTTGACGCCAGCCTGCCCATACGGGCCGTTCCTGGGCCTGTCATCAAAAAGGGCGCCCCAAAGGCGCCCTTTCCATAAACGGTCTGCGAGCCTCAGCC
>NZ_LUKH01000442.1:0-2459 GCF_001593695.1 Leisingera sp. F5
GACGATGATCAGGATTTTTGCGTGTGCGCTGATGCTGCTGGGGCTGGCCGCCTGCGAGACCACCAAGGGCGCGGGGCGCGACATTTCCAAAGCCGGCCAGGCGATCAGCGGCGCGGCGCAGGACGTGCAGGACGCGCTGTAAGCCCATTGAGTGTGAGACAGCAACGCCCGGCCCCGCGCCGGGCGTTCTTGGTGTGCGGTCACTCGATCCCGAGCATCATCTTGGCTTCAGCCAGAATGGCGACCGAGGCCGCATGATCGCCGCCGTCATGCAGGCTTTGCCCCTCGTCGCGCATGTCCTGAACATCGGCCAGGTCATCCTCGCTGAGGCTGGTTCCCGCCGCAATCGCGGCATCGATCTTGGCGATATCCGCCGGGCACTGGCCGGAAAACGCCGGCGCCGCCAGCAGGCACAGCGCCGTGGCCAGGGTGGTGAGTTTCACTGTTTTGGTGGTCATAGTTTGAACTAACATGGGCCATCCTCCGAACGTTTAGCTGGGTGGAGGATAGCATTTTTGCGGCTGGTTTTCAGCCGAGGCGGCTGCGGGAGGGCGGAACCGGCGGAGGTTGGCGCATGGGACTGGGCGGGTTTTGGCCGGGGTGGTCAGGCCGGTTTAGAAAAGCGGAGGGCAGCGCCCGGCCCTGGGTGGGTGCGAAGCGCCCTCCCGTGGGGAGGGTCGGGCGCTGCCCGGTCTGGCGACCAGATGGAAGTGCTAGCTTTCAGCACCATCCAACTCGACTTTATACACCTCACCATCACGTACTTTCCTCAGCAACTCGACACACTCGTCTGAGTACATTTGCGCCTTCGACTTTGTACTGATCTTAACCGTTCCATGATAACGGTTATCTGAAGCCTTAATGTCTAGTCCAGTTTCATTTTTGACCTGCTTTAGGAGCTTATCGGCGCCATTCCAGTAACCGTATCCCAATTTTCCAGCAACTGCGGTAAGGTTGTAGGGGTATTGCGCTGTAAAGCCTGTAACTGGTTGTAGCGTTCCGATTCCGAATACCTTTGCAAAGTCCTCCTTCGTCTCCACTTTCCCTGAGATCAGCTCAAAATCCACCTCGAACTTCTGACGAGGTATATCTGAACGCACCAATTGGTATGAACGAGCTAGCAGAGACCTCAGAATTTGAGGGTTCACGTTGGACAGTGGTGCATTGTGACCGAATGCCTTGAAGACCCACTCGAAATCGGAAGCCTCGATTGCATTGACGCGAACACCTTTCTCCGGCGCTACTTGCAGTACTTTCTCGGATGCCGGGCTGCCCCCGGATGGGCGGGTGAGAAAGAAGATGTTTGGAATTGTGCCCCCTTTGATCTCCACCGCTTCATTCAGATCCTCGAGGATCTTGCGAATATTGGCGTCCTCCACGCTATACCCAACGAACAATATCGGATGCTCGGCAAAGAAAGTAAGCAGCTTTGCAGTCAGGTATTTTCGTTTCGCTCCGAAGATTGCGTAATCTTCGCCAGTAAGTACCATCGAACTCGGCTTTTCTACAGTTCCATGGATCTTATAAATCTCACCGATATTGGCAAATGGCGCAGAGATCAGACCAGTACCTAGTATCGGCTGGGACCCCGGCAAGGTCTTTTCCAACAAACTATCATAATTCGTTGTAATAACTGCATGTGGCCTTATAGCCGAAAAAGCAGAAGCTTCTCCCACGTAGTTTCCAGAAATCTCAGTACCGAAGCTCTTTATATACTGAGCGATCGAGTACTTTAAGTAGATGTCCGCAGGTACCTTGGCTTCGAATAGTATGGGCGGGAATTGACTTTTCCCCGCGTCCCAAGCCCAAGCCTGATATGAAGCAGCGATCCTTTGCGCTACTTCCGGCAACCCCTCTTCCTGCTGAACAAAATATTGAATTGGTCTATCTATGATAGGGCAGTATTTGACCGCCCATTCGAGTAAACCATACCAAGTTGGAGCCTTGACCCACCGGCGGCTTAGCCCTGATCCGGCGAAAATTATTGGTTGAAGTGGGTACTTTTCTCGAGTTCCAATAACCTTTTGCGTCTGTTCATCAATGTATTTTTGTTGGTCTTCTTGAAATGAACCATCCATGCTTTGGCCTCAAGTGTTCGTGCTGCGCGACCTAGTAGAAGTTAGGCGAAGGCTGAAAAGGCGGAGCAATGCTCCGCCTCGCACTCAATCATTGATAGAAGCGCCCATCAAGTGCACATCTTGGGTAAATGCCCCGCAGAACACCCAGGTTCGGGCACGCATTTGGCTGCGCCAACCGCTTTCGCCCGCGCGCCTTGAAATGGACCAGCTTCAGCTGTCCATTTTCAAGGCGGAAATAAACGCTTCCTGAGGAATATCAACCTTGCCGAACTGGCGCATCTTCTTCTTGCCCGCTTTCTGCTTGTCCAGCAGCTTGCGCTTCCGCGTTGCGTCGCCGCCGTAGCATTTGGCGGTCACGTCTTTGCGTAAGGCGCTAAGGGT
>NZ_LUKH01000443.1:0-2458 GCF_001593695.1 Leisingera sp. F5
CTGGTGTTCGCCCTTGGCGCCGCATTGGCCGGGCTGGCCGGCGCGCTGGTGGGCGCCATTCAATCGGTGCAGGTCGGCATGGGTGAGCCGGTTTTGATCCTGGCCTTTGTGGTGATCGTCATCGGCGGCATCGGTTCGATCAAGGGCGCCCTTGCCGGCGCGCTGCTGGTGGGGATGACCGATACTTTGGGCGGGGTGTTCCTGCCGCGGCTTTTCACCCTGTTCATGGAGCCTGCCAGCGCAGCCTCGGCCGGGGCGTCGCTGGCATCGATGCTGATTTACATCCTGATGGCCGGTGTTCTGCTGGTGCGCCCGTCGGGCCTTTATGGAGGGAGCGCCTGATGCTGACCCGTGAATACATGCTGAACTGGGCGATGATTGCGGCGCTCTTGTTCGTTCCGCTGGCGGCCTGGTCGCTGGATGAGCCGTTCATCATCACCCTGGCGACCAAGGCTGCGATCCTGGCGCTGGCCGGGGTGGGGCTGAACATCGCGCTGGGGCAGGGCGGGCTGATCAGCCTTGGCCATGCGGCATTTTTCGGCATTGGCGGCTATGCCATGGGCATCCTTGCTGCCCACGCCCAGAACTATGAGCCGCTGTTCGGCTGGCCGTTCCTTTTTGAAGGCAGCAACCAGATGCCGCTGATCTGGCTGGTGGCGGTTGCCGCCAGTGCCTCGGCCGCGCTGGTGATCGGCGCGCTGTCCCTGCGCACATCGGGTGTCTATTCCATCATGATCACGCTCGCCTTTGGGCAGATGCTGTACTACTTCGCGATCAGCTGGAGCGCTTATGGCGGCGAGGACGGGCTGTCGATCTGGGTCCGCAATGAATTCCCTGGTCTCAACACCTTGGACCCGATCCAGTTTTTTGCGATTGCCTATGTAATCCTGTGCCTGGCGCTGTTTTTCGCCGCACGGTTGGCGCGCTCGCCATTCGGATTGGCGCTGGCCGCTGCGCGCCAGAATGAGGACCGGGTAGAGGCGGTGGGTCTCACACCCTTTACCCTGCGGTTGACGGCCTTTGTGATTTCCGGCGCCATCACCGGGCTGGCCGGGGCGCTGTTTGCCGACCTTAACCGCTTTGTCAGCCCCACTATGCTCAGCTGGCACACTAGCGGCGAGATCATGATTTTTGTGATCCTCGGCGGAGTCGGACGGCTGTACGGCCCGGTGGCGGGCGCCGCGCTGTATATTCTGCTGGAGCATCTTCTGGGCGGGATCAGCGACTACTGGCAGATTTTTCTCGGGCTGCTGCTGCTGCTGATCGTGCTGTTTGCCCGAGGCGGGCTGATCGGGGCGCTGGCAGGACGGGAGAAGGCACATGGCTGATGCGGTTCTGAGAACCAAAAAACTGAACAAGAGCTTTGGTGCATTGCAGGCGAGCCGCGATGTCTCGCTGGACGTGCGGCCCGGTGAAATCCACGCGCTGATCGGGCCGAACGGGGCCGGGAAATCAACGCTGATCAAGCAGATCGCGGGCAATATCGCGCCAGACAGCGGCAAGGTGGAGCTGCTGGGCCGCGACGTGACCGCGCTGGATACCGTGGCGCGGGCGCGGATGGGGCTGGGGCGGACGTTCCAGATTTCGGCGCTGGCGATGGAGTACACCGTTCTGCAGAACGCGGTTCTGGGGGCGCTTGGCGGACAGGGGCGCCCGTACCGTTTGTTCCGCAATGTGATGAAGGATCCGGCGCTGCTGGAACCGGCGCGCGATGCGCTGGAACGTGTCGGCCTGAGTGATGACGCCGGCCGCCGCACCGCTGACCTGTCGCACGGCCAGCGCCGCCAGCTGGAGGTGGCCGTGGCGCTGACGCTGCAGCCAAAACTGTTCCTGATGGACGAACCGATGGCCGGGCTGGGCAGCGCCGGGTCCAAGGCGCTGACCGGCTTTCTGGATGATTTGCGGCAGGAGGCGCCGATCCTTTTGGTTGAACACGACATGGATGCGGTTTTTGCCTTGGCCGACAGGATCAGCGTGCTGGTCTATGGCCAGATCATTGCCACCGGGACTGCCGCCGATATCCGCGCCAACGCCGAGGTGCGCCGCGCCTATCTGGGAGAGGAGGACGCCGCATGAACCTGCTGTATTTACAGGGGGTTGAAGCCGCCTACGGTCCGGCGCAGGCCCTGTTCGGGGTCGACCTGGAAATCGCCGAGGGCGAGGTTGTGGCGCTGATGGGCCGCAACGGCATGGGAAAATCCACCACCATCAAGACCATTTGCGGGATGCTCGCAGCCACCAAGGGAGAGCTGCGGTTTGAGGGCCATGATCTGCGCCAGCTGCCGTCGTACAAAATCGCCCGGCTGGGCGTCGGGCTGGTGCCCGAAGGGCGGCGCTGCTTTGCGCCGCTGACGGTTGAGGAAAACCTGACGGCTGCAGCGCGCCCCGGCCCGTGGGATTTTCAGAAAGTTGCAGAGCTGTTCCCGCGGCTGGAGGAGCGGCGAAGCCAGAAAGCCGG
>NZ_LUKH01000444.1:0-2452 GCF_001593695.1 Leisingera sp. F5
TCACCGTTGAACGCACCTGCCCGACCTGTTCGGGCCTGGGTCAGATCATCAAAAACCCGTGCAAATCCTGCCACGGCCACGGCCGGGTCGAAAAGGACCGCTCACTGTCGGTGAACATTCCGGCAGGAGTGGAAACCGGCACCCGCATCCGCCTCGCCGGCGAAGGCGAAGCCGGCCTGCGCGGCGGCCCTCCGGGAGACCTCTACATCTTTGTCGAGGTGGCTCCGCACGCCCTATTCGAGCGCGACGGCAACAATCTTTACTGCCGGGTGCCGGTCAGCATGGCCAAGGCAGCCCTTGGCGGCTCCATCGAGGTGCCGACCATCGACGGCGGCCGCGGCCGGGTGCAGATCCCCGAAGGCAGCCAGTCCGGCCGTCAGATGCGTCTGCGCAGCAAGGGCATGCCAGCCCTGCGCGGCGGTGCCACCGGCGACATGTTCATCGAACTGGCGGTGGAAACTCCGGTCAACCTCACCGCCCGCCAGAAAGAGCTTCTGCGCGAGTTCGAGGAAATGTCCGAGGACAACACCAACCCTGAATCCCGCAGCTTCTTCTCTTCAGTGAAAAGCTTCTGGGATGGGATGAAGGGCTGAGGCGCGCCCGGAAAACCATCCACTGGATGGTTACTGCAGAAAGCGCCCCTATCAGGGGCGCTTTTCTTTTGTGCTCTGCCTGCCCCATGCCGCACCGCTGCGGTGTACAGCGGGTGCACAGGCCGTGCACGTCTGTCACCCCCGGCTGGCGCCGCAACGCGGCGCGCATTAACACTTTCTCAACCAAGATGGCGCCACCATGGCGCCATGGCCAAGGATCCCGCATTCGAGGAGATTTCGCTGCCGCTGTTTCCCGGCAGCGGCGAAGCCTCTGCGGCCCCCCTGCCCCAAGGCCGCCTACCCTCTTACATCAAGGACCACCGCGCCCGTCTGCGTGAGCGTTTCCTGCAGGGCGGTGCCGCTGCAATGCCGGATTACGAACTGCTGGAACTGGTCCTGTTCCGCTCCATCCCGCGCCGCGATGTCAAACCCCTGGCTCGGCAACTGCTTGATACTTTTGGAGATTTCAACCGCGTTGTCACGGCTTCTCCGGAACGGCTGGTGCAGATCCGGGGCATCGGCGACGCGGTGATCACCGACCTCAAGGTGCTGGAGGCCGCAGCCCACCGCATGGCCCGTGCCCGGGTGATGCAGCGCCAGGTGATCTCCAGCTGGGACGCGCTTCTGGACTACTGCCACACCACCATGGCGCACCGCGAGACCGAGCAATTCCGCATCCTGTTCCTGGACCGCAAGAACGTGCTGATCGCCGACGAGGAACAGGCCCGCGGCACCGTCGACCATGTCCCGGTTTACCCCCGAGAAGTCGCCAAACGGGCTCTTGAGATAAATGCTAGTGCTTTGATTTTGGTCCATAATCATCCATCCGGCGACCCCACGCCTTCGGACAGTGACCTCAGTATGACAGATCAGATCCAGGCCGCCCTGACCGCCCTTGGCATCACCTTGCACGACCACTTGATTATCGGAAAATCCACCGAACTCAGCTTCCGCGCCCGCGGGCTTCTCTAGCGCTGCCGCAGCGCGCGCCAGCGCGGTGCCCGGCCCAAGGATTTACAGGGCATCTCTGATGCCATGTCAAATGCGCGGGAGCCCGCCCGCCGCCCCGGCACTTAGCGCACCCAGACCTCAACCCGGCGGTTAATCTGCCGCCCCCATTCGCTGTCGTCACAGGCCATCGGCAAAGCCTCGCCAAAGCCATGTGTGCTGATCTGCACCCGGGCTGTATCTGCCGTCTCTGCTGCTTTGATCACAGCATCCCGAACTGCACCGGCTCGCTTCAAAGCAATCCGCCGATTGCCTTCAGATGGTCCGACCCCATCGGAAAACCCAGCAAAAACAATTTCTTTTCCGTCGAACTCTCCTGCCTCCAGCGCGCGGGCCAGCTGCTCGACGTTACTGCGGGATTGTGCATCAGGGCGCGTCGATCCAGGTTCGAACCGGAACGAGATGGTCAACCGCCGCATGGCGCCCAGCAAGGCCACCATCCGCTGAAGTTCCTCCAGTCCGGATTTGTCCTCCGCCGCCAAGATCGCATTTGCCAGACGGCGGCCTTGGCGGCTGACCGGGATCCGTTCTGGCGCCTGATCGACAAAACCCGCCCGGCGGATTACTGCTTGTGCCGCAGACCCCCGCACATAAGCCAGGAAGTCCCGCGCAACTTTGGGCAGGCGACGGGCCGGCAAGTAAAGGAACATGGGAACAGTCAGCGGATAGTCTTCAGTCTTTACTGCCCGGCGGCTGGCCTGCAGAGAGAACCCGCAAGGGCCCGTTAACGTCAGCATCCGCGCCGCGCCTTTCTCAGCAAAGCTGGCGATGCCAATTGCAAAGGGATCGACGAGAACCCGGCGGGCAAGTGTACTGCTGCGGTCATGGCGGCGGATTCGTGTTGTGAACCC
>NZ_LUKH01000445.1:0-2447 GCF_001593695.1 Leisingera sp. F5
TTCACCCGCCAGGTCCTCGAAATAGAACGGAGTCCAGTCCTTGTTGAAATACTCATGCGCCAGATAGTTGGCCGGCATTGATTTCATATGATCCAGACGCTTGGCCGCCGCCGGGTTCTTACCGAAATACGCCGCACCCGTTGCGCCCAGCTGGTGCGCAAACGCCATAGCGTCGCCAATCCGGTCTGTCAACGGCCCGCTGCCCTGTTCTGCCCGGCTGGCAAGAAGACGGCGCAGGGGCATGGCAGCAGCCCAGCCGGGCTGGGTGTTATAGCTGACATAGACCAGGCCGCCCGGCCGCAGCCGCTGCGAAATGAACCGGGTGATATACTGTCGGTTTTCCTCGGACACCCAGCTGAAAACACCATGCAGGGCGATAATGTCAAAGGTTTCAGGCAGACCTGGCGCGGTGCCGAAATCCCCAAAGGAGCGCTCGTGGAAATGCATGTTTTCCAGCGTCGCTTCCTGCGCCAGCTCCCGGGCTCCGGCGATATGCGACGGGCTGAAGTCCATCGCATGGAAATCGATATGCGGGTTTGCTGCCGCCAGAAGATTGGCCGAAAACCCCTGGCCGCAACCCAGTTCGCAATAGGTGATGCCGTTGCCCTCCAGCCCGTGCCGGTGGCCCTGGCTCATCGCGCCGAAGCCCAGCAAGGCGGGCGTCAGCTGGCTGTGGAAATCATGGGTGTAGTCGATGCCGGCAACATAGCCGGAGGTCCAATCGGTCACGGGGAATCCTGCTGGTTAGGAACATGTCATGCAGGGCAATTTTTCTAAAATTTGTGAGAATAGCGTTAATGCCAGAGAAATTGGCACGGTCAGCGAAGGAAGGCAGTACCGTGCGTGAAGAGATACCAGTTGGTCCGCAGTTCAGCCGCGCACTTCAACCCGAGCCAACGTCAGGTTTGAGGCCAACCTGTGAATTGGTTTTTTTTGCTGCGTTCGCGCAGCGGAAGATTTGTTGCAGAAGCACAATATTCGGCGCGGCTAAGTGACAATGAAGCAAGCCTTTCATTTGAGATGCAGCAAGGTTTCGTGCGTAATCTCACGAATCGCGGACGCAAGCAGATGTACGGGTAGTGTTTCAACGTCAGAAAAGTGCTGATGTTTGGGTATGGAGGGCGGCATGGAGGGCAAAGTGGTCCCAAAGTGGTCCCTATGTGTAGTGGTTCGGATGTGATCTGACAGTTGGCCGTTTTTCCGGCGGCGTCTGTCAGGTCCAGTTCAGTTCACGAACTTCTCCTTCCAGATCTGCTTGCCCTCAATCATGGTCTGGAACGGCGTTTTGCCGCAACACATTTTGCCCTGATGAGTGCGTTGGTGGTTGTAGTGATGCAGCCATTCGCCGAGGTCCGTTTGCAGCGCACCGATGCTGCCGTAGAGCTTTTTGCGGAACGCGACCTGATAGAACTCCTGCAAAATGGTCTTGTGGAACCGCTCGCAGATGCCGTTCGCCCTACAATCGATCCACTGGATCGATTGCTTTACGGTCTCACTCTGGGGCGATTTCACCTTGGTCTTGGTGTGGTCGATGTCATTGATGGCCAGGAGGAGCTGGCAGTCGTGCTTGTCGGCCCGGCCGCAGTATTCCGTGCCCCGGTCCGTCATGATCCGCAGCACCGGCAGGTCGTGTTCATCGTGGAATGGCAGGGCGCGATCATTGAGCAGATCAGCGGCAGTGATCGGGGTTTTGGTCGTATAGAGCTTGGCATGGGCGACCTTGCAATAGGTGTCGACATAGGTCTGCTGGTAGACCCGCCCGCCGCCCTTCAGCGTGCCGACATAGAACGTATCCTGTGACCCCAGATAGCCGGGGTGAGCGGTCTCGATCTCGCCGCAGGCTTCGTCGTCCGGTTTCTTCTTTTCCAAGGCCTGCACCTGAGCCTTGGTCAGGATGCCCCTTCTTCGGCAACCTTGGCTTCCAGAGCTTTCAGGCGAGCCTTGAAGTTCGTCAGATCATGTCGCAGCCAGATCGACCGGACGCCGGATGGCGAGACAAAGATGCCCAGTTTGCGCAGCTCGTTGGAGCTGCGGGCTTGGCCACAGGCCGGGAAATCGGTGGCGGATTTGATGACCGCCTGTTCGGTCGCCTTGTCAACCCGATTGGCCAAGTTGGGCTTGCGCCGGGTGCGCTCAAACAGGGCTTCGACGCCCCCGTCCTCGACCGCTGATTTATAGCGATAGAACGTGTCACGGCTGCAGCCCATCACCTGGCAGGCTTTGCTGACATTGCCCAGTTCCTTGGCCAGGTTCAGCAGACCGGTTTTGTGTTTGATGATCTTATCGGTAGAGTTCAGCATTGTGGTTGCCTCGTTTTGCGGTTGGGTTTGCACCACCATCAAAACGGCCAGCCATCATCTCCTTCAAGAGATGCGCCGCCCCCAGTTCAGCGTGCTGAGAAGGGGGCGGTGTCAGATCACATCGAGAGTAATTCACCTCATCAGCGG
>NZ_LUKH01000446.1:0-2435 GCF_001593695.1 Leisingera sp. F5
TATCAATCCCCATCGGGCAGACGTTGACACAGGCCATGCAGTCGATGCAGTCGCCATGCACGGTCCCCGGTTCGTCGGTCTTGCGCGGCTTTCCGCGCGGCTCGCCCCGCCACTCGCGGTAACCGACGGTCAGCGTGTCCTCGTCCATCATTGCCGCCTGAATGCGCGGCCAGGGGCAGGCGTAGATGCAGATCTGCTCGCGTGCGAAACCGCCGAACAGAAAGGTCGTGCCGGTCAGCACCAGCATGGTGGTATAGGCAACGGGATGCGCGTTCAATGTCACCAGATCATAGGCCAGCGTCGGCGCATCGGCGAAATAGAACACCCAGGCGCCGCCGGTCGCCAGGCCGATCAGGAACCAGGACACCCATTTGGTCAGCCGCAGCCGCGCCTTGCGGAAATCCATCTTTTTCTGCCGGTGCAGGCGCAGACGCGCGTTGCGGTCGCCCTCGATCCAGCGCTCCACCAGGATGAACAGGTCGGTCCAGACCGTCTGCGGACAGGTATAGCCGCACCAGACCCGGCCCAAGGCAGAGGTGAACAGGAACAGCCCCAGCCCGGCCATGATCAGCAATCCGGCCACGAAGTAAAACTCATGCGGCCAGATTTCGATCCAGAAGAAATAGAACCGCCGTCCTGCCAGATCCAAAAGCACCGCCTGATCCGGCAATGACGGCCCGCGGTCCCAGCGGATCCACGGCGTCAGATAGTAGATCCCCAGCGTCACCACCATGATGTACCATTTCAGGTTCCGGAACGGGCCGGACACGCGCCGCGGATAAATCGGCTCCCGGGCGGCGTACAGGCTGGGGGCTGGGTTGGAATCGCTCACGGACTCTCTCCGTCTTGTGGCTGTCTCGCGCCGTTGTCACAGATGCATAGTGCAAGAACATTGACGTGGATCAAAAAGCGCATCGCACAATCATGTTTTTAGGCACCGTCTCCGCGCATTGTGAAGGCAAAACGCCAACTATGCCTGCCCGCCCAGCGCCGCCAGAGGCAAGTTGCCGCAGCGCAGCGATTGCGGCGCTGCAAAGATGAACTCCGTCAGAAAGCCAGCGGCTTCACCGCTCCTTCTGCTGCTGCCGCCGCAGCCAGCCAATCAGCTTGCGTGCCTCCGGACGCAGCACGCCGGGGCGGGTCACGATGTGATATCCCCGGTCTGCGCCTTCGGTGAACAATTCCAGCAACCGCCCGCTGTGCAGATCCTCGACAACAAATTCCCGCACGCTGACGGCCACCCCCTGGCCTGCCCGCACCGCTTGCATCAGCAAATTTCCAGGCAGCCGGGTGCGCGGCCCGCGCAAAGCCTCGGTGACACCGCGCGATTCCAGCCAGCGCGAGGCCTCCGAGGTGCCCAGTTCCTCCAGCCAGGGCAGATCCAGCAGGTCCTCCGGGACCGTCACCTGCCGCCCGTCCAGAAGACTGCCGGCCGCGATGACCACCATCGGCGACTGAAGCAGCATCCCGGTCTCCAGGCCCGGCCAGTTGCCGTCTCCGTACCGGATGGCAATATCCACACCGCCCGGCTTCAGCTCGACAATCTCGCCCCGCGGGTCCAGAACCAGATCAATCTCCGGATGCTCCGCCTGAAACCCGGCCAGCCGCGGCATCAGCCAGTGCGCGGCAAACATCGGCGTACAGGTCACATGCAGCGGCCGGATGGCACCTGCAGCAGATATCTCCTGCACCGCCGCCTCGATCGCCCCGAACCCCAGCTGCAGTGCTCGGGCCAGATGTTCGCCGTCCGCAGTCAGGGCCAGCGCCCTGCCGCTGCGGTCCAGCAATGCCGCGCCCAGATGCGCTTCCAGTGCGCGCAGCTGCTGGCTGATGGCAGCGTGGCTGACATTCAAAGCCGCCCCCGCCTGCACTACATTTCCTGCCTCAGCAAAGGCACTAAACGCCCTCAGCGCGGCAAGCGGCGGCATGTGCAACCAATCCATATGTAATCCTGCCTTACATAGTGTCATTCGTATTAACTCGCAGGAATCACCGTTTCAGGCAAGCATCGGTATCAGACGCCAGGATAGGAGGCACTGAAATGCTGATTGATATCTATGCCCGCTCGATGATGGCCGCCACGCGGCAGGACTGTGTAAGGCTGCGGGACCTGCCTGCGCCACGCCCCCTGTCCCGCCCTGCAGGCAGGTTCACCCGGTTGATGCGCTGGCTGGCAGCAAAGCCGCCGAAAACCCGCTGCATTCATCCGCAGAACATCTGACCTGAGACCCTGACCTTGGGGAAGAAAGAAAAAGCGCCGGTTTTCCAGGAAACGCGCGAACAGATCGGAAAACCGGCGCATGACCCCGTTCAGCCTGCACGTCGGCCTTGCGGGATATCATGCTGCCCAGGAGGGCTGTTAAGCCAAGCAGCAATCTCTTTCACCTTTGATTTTACCCGGTTTGCCGCCGGCAAAGTTTGACACGGATCAAAAA
>NZ_LUKH01000447.1:0-2427 GCF_001593695.1 Leisingera sp. F5
CCCATACAAGATATGGTGGGGCTGAATTGATGATCTGGCAACCATTATTTTGGGGATATCTGCAATAACTTGTGGATGAACTATCCACACCCCCCTAGATGCCGGCCCAGTCGTAGCATTTGTAACTCAGCATTGAAACCGCTTCTTGCACAGTCTCCGGCTGGATCAGTCACCAGCCGGTACCACCCCGCAGATCCCTAAAACCGCAAGGCCCAGGCCGGTTGTCATCCTGACCCAAATACACGGGTCATACCGGTGTTTCCGGCCCGCGGCATTATATTAGGTATTTACAATACGCATTTTACCCCTTACTGATTTCCATGCATCGCGCTTACCCATCAAGGAGCCGCCCCATGACACTGTCAGTAGCTTTTCTATGGCCTGGGACCAAAGTCTGTGAACGCCTGGGCGTCGACCCAGAGGGCGAAGCCGGCCTGATACGCTGGATGGTCAATACGCTTGTTTACCTGACCGTCAGCCTGATTGCCGTCTGGATCATTGCAGTCTGATCGCGCCGCGCGCGGTCAATCGTCAACACGCTCCCGAATTCCTGTATCCAAAATGACCGGGCCGCGGGTGAAGCATCAAAGACAGCTTCACCTGCGGCCCGGCCGGCTGCCTATCGGAACGCAGGCCCATGCGCCCAGACGGTCAGCGACTGGCGCTCGCCGCGGGTGACCGGAGTCACCTGATGCAACAGAAAGCTGGGGAACACTGCCACGCTGCCCTGCGCCCGGCTGGCGGCCACCATATGGGCGCCCGGCATGATCTCCAGGTCACCGCCATCATAGGCGCCCGGCTTGCTCAGCTGCACCACCAGGGTCAGTTTGCGCTTGCCAGCCACCGGACCGTCGCCGATGTCTGAATGCCAGGCGAAATGACCGCCGTCGTGCGCCTTGTAACTGGCAGTCTGCGGGCTTTCGGCAAATTCACGGATATCAAACCCGAACCTGTCCCGGTTGGACCGGCGAACCAGCGAAATCAGCCGGTCCATCACCCAGCCAGTGCCCGGCACGTCATCCAGCCACACCACGCTGGCCCGGCGCAGATTGTGATCGCGGGCCTGCCCCACCAGCCGCGCCTCGCTTTCCGGCTCTTCTGCGGCCTTCCGCATAATTTCCGCGCATTCCTGCGCATTGAACGCCCCCGGTACTGAATAGACAGATACCATGCCACCATCCTTTTGTTGCAGCAGAGGAAGCATGAACAGAACGGCGGGATCCGCGCTGCGCGGTTTTCGACCAGGCGGGCGGAAAGCGACGCAATTCTACCCGTTGCACTGCAGGGCAGCCATGCAGGAGCGCGATGGCACAAAAAAGCCCGCCGCAGCGCAACGCTGCAGCAGGCTCATCCGGCAGGCAGGTCTGCCCGCTTACTTCTGCGCTGCCTCCAGCGCATCCAGACGGGCCTTCAGCGCCTCGTTCTCCTCGCGCGCCTTCTGTGCCATCGCGCGCACCGCGTCGAATTCCTCGCGGGTGACGAAATCGCGGTCCGCCAGCCAGCGGTCGATCATGCTTTTCAACGCGGTGTCCGCCTCGTCCTTGGCGCCCTGGGCCACGCCCATCGCATTGGTCATCAGCTGGGAAATATCGTCCAGGATCTTGTTGCGGGTCTGCATGCTCTTCTCCGTCTCGGGGCTGGCTCCTATATGGGGAAGCGGGCGCGCGGCTGCAAGCCGTTGACTTCCCCCAAAGACCAGAGGCATTCAGACGCACATGCACGCCATGATCCAATTCCCCGACCTTTCGCCCGAGATTTTCTCGATCTCCCTCGGTTCGTTCGAGTTCGCGCTGCGCTGGTATGCGCTCGCCTATATCACCGGGATCGTCATTGCCTGGCGGCTGGCCGTCGCGGCCCTGCGCCGCCCCGCACTCTGGCCCGCGCACCAGCCGCCGATGAAACCTGAACAGGTCGAGGATCTGCTGACCTGGATCATCCTCGGCGTGATCCTGGGCGGGCGCTTGGGCTTTGTACTGTTCTACCAGCCCGCCTATTATCTGGCGCACCCGGTTGAGATCCTGAAGATCTGGCAGGGCGGCATGGCCTTTCACGGCGGATTGATCGGGGTTGTTCTGGCCACGCTGATCTATGCCGCGCGCCACAACATCCCCAAACTGCAGATCGCCGACCTGGTCGCCCACACCGTGGCGCCGGGCCTGCTGCTGGGGCGGCTGGCGAATTTCATCAATGCCGAGCTTTGGGGCCGCCCGACCGATCGGCCCTGGGGCGTCGCCTTCCCCGGCCAGGCGGCGCAGGACTGCGGCCAGGCCCTGGGAGCACTCTGCGCCCGCCACCCCTCGCAGCTGTACGAGGCACTGATGGAAGGTCTGATCCTTGGCGCTCTGCTTCTGTACCTCGCCTGGTGCCGCAATGCCTTCCACACCCCGGGCCGCCTTCTGGGTTTGTTCCTCGCGGGCTATGGCCTTG
>NZ_LUKH01000448.1:0-2425 GCF_001593695.1 Leisingera sp. F5
CAGCTGAGCAGCCGGGTGGAGTGCTGCAGGGCCGGGAGGTCCAACAGACCGGCTGCTGACGGCATGGGGGCATCCAGCAGGCCGCGGGCAGCCACGGCGATCAGGGTTTCCGGCATCAGCAGATCCGCGCGAAAGCCCGGCCAGGGCGGATCGCCTTGCACGATAGCCAGATCGACCAGGCTGGCATCCACCTGGGCATTGTCCAGATAGGTTATGGTGTTGACCGTCAGCCGCGGCTGCGCCTGGGCCAGGTCTGCCAGCCGCGGCATCAGCCAGCGGCTGCCCAGTGTTGGGTAGGTGCCGATATTCAGCGCGCCATAAGGATTATCGCGGGTTCGCAATCGGTAAAAGGTGGCCTCCAGCGCTTCCAGTTGCGGCGCCAGCTCCTCCAGCAGCATCCGTCCTGCGCCGCTGAGCTGCACCCGCTGGCGCTCGCGCTTGAACAGGGTTTGGCCGGTCAGCGCCTCCAGTCTTTGGATCTGCCGGCTGAAGGCGCTTTGCGACAGGTTCATCTCCCGCGCTCCTCCGGCAAAGCTGCCGGCCCGGGCGGCGGACTCGAAACACAGGAGGGCAGAGGTGGGCGGGATCTTGCGGCGCATGGTCTGCACCCTGCCATATGTTGCAATTTTTGCAATAAAGATTGCAAAAGCCCGGCTTTTTCCTGGCCTCCTTGCCTGTCAACATCGCATTCAAAGCATCACCCCTCGCGATCAGCACAAAGAATGGGAGCGCGCGACATGAGTTTTGAACCGCAAATCAACGACGCCGATGTGCAGGCTGTTGTCCAGGCCATGGGCAGCTTGCCGGATTCAGCCAGGGTTGCGGAGTTTGTGCCCGGGCCTGGCATCCAGCGGCTGGAGCTGAAATTCGACATCGAAGCGCTGCAGGAGGCGCTGGAGGAGTGCCTGAAGCGCGAGGCCTTCATGGGCGGCTTGCAGGACCAGGGCTTTGCCGCGCTGCCGCTGACCCAGCGGCCGGGCCAGACCGAATGGACTGCCAATGATCTGTCTGGCCGCTACTGGCTGCGTGCCGATGGCCGCTATGTCGAAGAACCGCGCGAGGAACTGGTGCCGGAGGTGGACTTTTCCGAATTCAATCCGAAGTTCGCGGGCACCTATTTCGAGCATGTGCATGCGGAACTTGCCAAGCGCTTTCCCATCGGGCGCACCCGGGTGCTGTCCAAGGGGCTGTACAATTGCAACTCCTGGCACCGCGACCCGGAACCGCGGCTGCATATTCCGGTGGTCTCCAACCCCGGCTCATTGTTTATCGTGAATCATCACGTCACGCATTTGCCCGCGGATGGTTCGGTCTATTTCACCGACACCCGCGGTTACCACACCGCATTGAACGGCGGAGAAACCCGGCGCGTTCATATCGTGGCGGCGCTGGCCTATGATCAGGTGACGGAATGAGCCAATACTCAGGGCTTGCAGGCGCAGGCAGCAATGCCGCCCATTGCGATCTGCGCAGCGATACGGTGACGCGGCCCGATGCGGGCATGATGCGGGCGATCCAGACAGCGGAGCTGGGCGATGATGTCTATGGCGAAGACCCGCAGGTAAACAGGTTGGAAGCGGTTCTGGCAGAGCGGCTGGGCAAGGAGGCCGCGCTGTTCCTGCCGACCGGCACGATGAGCAACCTCGCCGGTCTGCTGGCCTATTGCCAGCGCGGCGAGGAGATCATCGTGGGCGCGGGTTATCACATCTATGCCTATGAGGCTGCCGGCGCCTCGGTTCTGGGCGGCATTGCGCTGTGTCCGGTGCCGGTGCGGAGGGATGGCGCGCTGAATCCTGCGGCGATTGCCGGGGCCGTTAAGGAGGATGACAGCCATCTGGCGGTCAGCCGGTTGCTGTCGCTGGAGAACACCCATAACGGACTAGCGGTGCCGCTGACGGATATGGCGGCAGCAGCGCAGGCCGGGCGGGATGCCGGGCTGTCGGTGCATCTGGATGGCGCGCGGTTCTTCAATGCAACCACGGCGCTGGGGTGCTCCGAAATGGATCTGGCCGGTCTGGCGGACAGCGTCTCGATCTGCCTGTCCAAAGGGCTGGGAGCACCTGCGGGGTCCGTTCTTGCAGGGCCGGGGGATCTGATTGCCAAGGCGCGGCGCTGGCGCAAGATGCTGGGCGGCGGCATGCGCCAGGCCGGGGTGCTGGCGGCAGCCGGGCTTTATGCGCTGGACCACAACGTGGCCCGGCTGGCGGAGGATCACGCGCGGGCTAGGGAATTGGCTGGGGTGCTGCACAGCCTGGGGGCGGGCGAGGTGAGCCAGGCCACAAATATGGTGTTCTTCACACCGGGGGACGGGCGCAATGATGAATTGCGCAGGCATCTGGCAGCAGAGGGAGTGGTGATTGGCGGCGGCAGTTCCGGCGCGATCCGCATGGTGCTGCACAAGGGCGTAGGTGACGATGCTTTGGAC
>NZ_LUKH01000449.1:0-2425 GCF_001593695.1 Leisingera sp. F5
TTACTCTGGTCTTTTCTCAGACCGGCCGCCAGATGGAGGTTTTGACCGAACAGAAAGTGCCCCGGCTGGAGCTGAGCGGCCGCCTTGTCAAAGCGGGAAGCCGGACAAAGGATGCTATGATCGCAGTTTTGCAGGCTGGATCAGTTGATGGCCTGGGTCAGGCCGAAAGTGAAGCGGCTGCAGCTATTGCGCATCTTGAAAACAGCCTGGCAGAATTGCCTGCGGCAGAGCGGGCCATGTTTAGGCCGGAGGCTGATGCTGCCTCGGAAATGCTCAACAATCTGATCTCGGCCCGCAAAGGCGCTTTCCGCAACCAGGCCTGGATCGACTCCCAGACCGCCAGCCTGCAGACTCTTAGCCAAACGGTGCAGGAGAAGCTTGTGCAGGTCGCGTCGGAGGCCAGCGACAGTTTGATGGCAGGCGGCGAAGACACAATTGGCCAGGTCGATGAGGTGCTCAAAAACCTGGTGGAGCAACAATTCGGCAGCTTGCAAACGCTGTTGGAGACCCGCGCTGATATCAGCATTTTGTCCGGTGCGGCTCTGGCGTTGGGCCATGTGCGCGACGTGCCCACCAAGCGGGCGCTCAAAAAGATGGCCAATGACGCTTTGAGTCGGCTGGAGCCGGTCATGGGGGGGCTAGAGGAGCTGGGCCTGGATGCATTCAGGGCCAAGAAGGTCCGCGCGGGTGTGGAACTGTTCCGCTATACACTCACCGCAAGCCGCAAGGAGCTGAAGGACAGCCGCAAGGAAGTTCTGAGCGCCCGCAACGCCAGCGTACGCCCGCTGACCCAGGCAATGGAGCGTATGGTGTTCACCCTGTCTGTTGCGGCAACCCAAGCCAGCTCCGATAACCGGACGGCGATCCAGGGGCTGCTGGACAACCAGGTTGGCGTGCTGCAGCAGCTGCTGGAGATCAACGGCTGGATCAGCGCCTTTCAGGTGGCGGCGCTGGATGTGGCGGCCGCGCATGATATTGATGCCGCCGATGCCGCTGCTGCCCCGCTTCAGGAAGCTGCCAAGGCGCTGCAGGGGTATGCCGGTTTCAACAGTGGGGTCTTTGCGCAGGAACTTAAGGACTTGGTTGGCCTTGCCGATCCGTCCGAAGGATTGCCGGTCTTCAAGGTGGCGTCGCTGGAGGCCACGGCTGCGGCTGCTGCGGCGTCGCAGGCAACTGTGGACGCGGTGTTGGAATTTGCACATCACGCAACCAGTCTGGGGGCCGAAAGCCGGCTGGAGATCGCGTCCATAGCGGGCGGGCTTGCGGGTGATGTGAAGGCGGCGCAGCAACAGCTGCAGATCCTGGCGGCTGTGGCTGCAGCAGTGTTCCTGGCGTCTCTGGTTCTGACACGGATCCTTATCCTGCGCCCTCTGGCTGATATCAGCGGCACAACCGAGCGGCTGGCTGCAGGCAACTTGCGCCCTGTAACGGGGTACGACCGGTCGAGCGACGAAATCTTCCGGATTGCCACCGCGCTTTCGGTGTTTCGCGACGGGCTGGTGGAGAAGGCAGAAGTTGAGGCCGCAGCGGATGCGGAACGTGACGCCCGCCTGGCAGAGCAGACTGCGGCGGTGACGGCCATTGGCGAAGGGCTGGAGCAGCTGTCGCAAGGCGATCTGACAGCCCGGATTCGCGGGGAAATGGGTGAGGGCTATACGAAGCTGCGTGATGATTTCAATGCGGCACTGGAGAAGCTGGAGGCATCCGTCAGCAGCCTCAGCACAAGCGGCCAGTCGATTGCTGGCGGCAGCACCGAAATCTCCTCGGCCTCCCGCGATCTGTCCGAACGCTCGGAGCGTACTGCGCAGACGCTGGCAGGCACGGCTGCTGCCGTGAACCAGCTCTCGGTTTCCATTACCGGCACCGCCCAGGCCTCGGGGGAGGCGTCAGCCTCTGTTGAAGCGGCGCGCGAGAATGCCAGCGCCAGTATCGAAGTGGTGAAGCGGACGTACGGCGCAATGGAAGCAATCAAGGAAAGCTCCGAAAAAATCTCACGGATCATCGGCATGATCGAGGCGATTGCCCAGCAGACCAACCTTCTGGCGCTGAATGCCGGGGTCGAGGCCGCACGCGCTGGCACTGTTGGCAAGGGCTTTGCGGTGGTGGCCTCGGAAGTGCGGACCTTGGCGCACCGGTCGAAAGAAGCCGCGACTGAAATTTCGGCTCTGGTGGATGAGGCCGGCCAGAATGTCGAACTTGGTGCGGATCTGGTTGAACAGACCCGCACGGCAATTGGTGAAATCTCCGCCTCTGTCGACAGCGCAGCAGATCTGATGAAAACTATTTCCCAGGCCTCTGCCGAGCAATCCGGCAGCCTGCAGGAGATCAATTCGGCAATGTCCAATCTTGACGATGCCACCACCCGCAATGCTGCCCTGTTCGAGGAGGTCACCTCCTCAAGCCTGGGCCTGTCCAAAGAAGCGCA
>NZ_LUKH01000450.1:0-2425 GCF_001593695.1 Leisingera sp. F5
AAAGCGATGAACGGATTTCTTCTACCATAACCTGTCAGCGGGTCTTTTCTTATTTAATAGCCTACAACTGTCATAAGCCAGTTAAAGAACCCTCACCCGCAACAGTTTTCCGGCCGCAGCAATCCGGCTGGTCACCCGGCCAGCAATGCGCGGGCGGCAGCGCGGGCTTCTTCGGTGATAGTATCACCCGACACCATACGGGCAAGCTCATCCACCCGCGCAGTATCGGCCAGCGGCACCACCTGCGACAGGGTCATGCCGTCCACCACCTGTTTGCGCACCTGCCAGTGATGGCCGCCAAGCGCCGCCACCTGCGGCGAATGGGTCACCACCAGCACCTGGCCGCTGGCCGCCAGACTGCGCAGGCGGCGGCCCACGGCATCCGCAGTCGCACCGCCGACACCGCGGTCGATTTCATCGAAAATCAAGGTCTTGCTGACATCCTCGCCGCGCAGGCAGACCTTCAAGGCCAGCAAGAACCGGCTGAGTTCCCCGCCCGAGGCGATCTTGTTCAAGGCCCCTGCGGGGGCGCCCGGATTGGTGGCAACGGTAAAGGCCACCGCGTCAATGCCCTCGGGCCCCGGTGCGCAGCTGGAAATGCGGGTTTCAAACACCGCCCGTTCCATCTTGAGCGGCGCCAGTTCCGCCATTACCGCCTGATCCAGCGCCGCAGCGCTTTCCCGGCGGGCTGCACTCAGTTGTTCTGCGGCTTGGGTATAGGCCGCCTCGGCGGCCTTCAATGCGGCCTCCTGATCGGCCAGGTCCTGATCGCCGGCATCCAGTGCCGCCAGCTTGCTGCGCAGGGTTTCGGCATAGCCGGCCAGCTCATCCGCCTGCACATCGTGCTTGCGCGCCAGGCCGCGAATGGCAAAAAGCCGCTCTTCGCAGTCTTCCAGCTCACCCGGATTGAATTCCAGATAGCCCAGCACCCGCTCAACCCCGTCCTGGGCATCGCCCAGCTCGATCATCGCGCGGCTAAGGGCCGCCAGCGGCTCCTCCAGCCCGGTATCGTTTTGCTGGCTGGCAACACCCTCAAGCCAGCGCTGTGCTTCACCCATGGCCCCCTCGGCACCGTCGCTCAGCAGGGAATGGGCGCGGGTGATGTCGCCGCGGATGCGCTCTGCCGCCTGCATCTGGCGGCGGCGGGTATCCAAAGCATCGTCTTCGCCCGGTTGCGGGTCCAGCTTGTCCAGTTCGCCCACCGCATGGCGCAGGAACTCCTCCTCGGCCCGCACCGCATCCAATGCCGCCCGCGTGGCCCCGACGGTCTTGCGCGCCTTGGCCGCGCCGGTCCAGGCCACCCGCACCGCGGCCAGCAGCCCCTGCACATTGGCATATTGATCCAGCAGCGCCATATGCCCGCGCGGGTTCAAAAGCCCCCGGTCGTCATGCTGGCCGTGCAGCTCCACCAGGGTTTCAGACAGCGCCCGCAGCACCTCGCCCGAGCAGCGCCGGTCGTTGACCCAAGCGGTCTTGCGCCCCTCCGCGGTGTTCACCCGGCGCAGGATCAGCGTCTCGCCGCCCGGCAGGCCGGCCTCTTCCAGAATGGCATGCGCCGGGTGACCCTTGGCCAGGTCGAACTCGGCCAGAACCTCGCCTTGCGCGGCGCCCTGGCGTACCAGCTCGGCCCGGCCCCGCCAGCCCAGCACAAACCCCAGACTGTCCAGAAGAATGGATTTGCCGGCGCCGGTCTCGCCGGTCAGCACATTGAGACCGGGCTGAAAGTTCAGCTCCAGATGATCAATGATCAGGATATCCCGGATATCAAGCGCGCGCAGCATAGCCCCGCCTCCGTGCAGCAGCAGCCGTTACAGCCACTGCCCTTTGACCGTCTGACGGTAGATCTGGCTCAACCAGTTGTTGCCGCGGTCGCGCAGTTTAAGCCCGTTCGCAGTCAGCAGCTTATAGCTGCTGTCATACCATTCGGTGGACTGGAAGTTATGGCCCAGAATGGCGCCCGCGGTCTGCGCCTCGCTGGTCAGGCCCAGCGACAGATACCCTTCAACCAGACGGTGCAGCGCTTCGGCTGTGTGGCTGGTGGTCTGGAAATCCTCGACCACCACCCGGAACCGGTTGATCGCGGAGGTATAATGGCCCCGGCGCAGGTAATAGCGGCCGATCTCCATTTCCTTGCCCGCCAGATGGTCAAAGGCCAGGTCGAATTTCAGGATCGCAGAAGTGGCATATTCGCTGTCGGGATAGACCTCGATCACCGTGCGCAGCGCCTGCAGCGCCTGGAAGGTCAGCCCCTGGTCGCGACCAACCTCGTCGATCTGGTCATAATAGCTCAGCGCCAGAAGATACTGGGCATAGGCCGCATCTTCATCCGCCGGGTAGAAGTCGATGAACCGCTGCGCAGCGGCGCGGCTGTTCTCGTAATCCTTGGTGCTGTGATAGGCAAAGGCCTGCATGATCACCGCCTGCT
>NZ_LUKH01000451.1:0-2424 GCF_001593695.1 Leisingera sp. F5
GGTCTACCGCCACCCTGCCCCCGAGGCGCCTTGCGACGGCGGGATGGAGGCCTACGCATGAGCTTCTGTCAAATTTGCACAAACCAGGCCGCCCCAGCAGCCCGGGATGCAGCCCGTTTAACTGAAAATTACGCAGTCTCCCCGATACTCCCTCATTGGATGGGTGAAATTTATGCCGGGCGGTCCGCCGCCCGGACAAAGGGGTACAAGATGACTGACGTGCAAACGCCGTATCCGCGGCTTGTTTCAAAGCGCCTCATGCTGATATCTCCGGCAGATCCGGAGTTCGACGCCAATGCGGCCTTCCTGAATCCAGGTGCGGCGCGCTTTATTGATGCGGCGGAAGATCCGGATTCGCTGTGGTGGTCTATTGCCACCATCATCGGCCACTGGCACCTGCACGGCTACGGCCTGTTCGCGGTGGTGGAGCGCAGCACCGGGCAGACCGTGGGTCTTGTCGGCCCCTGGTTCCCCAAGGGCTGGCCGGAACCGGAGCTGTCCTGGCACCTGATGGAAACGGGCCGCGGCAAGGGCTACGCCAGCGAAGCCGCGCAATGTGTTCTCGACTGGCTGTTTGCCGAGGCCGGCTGGGACTGCATCGTCTCTTACGTGCCCGAGGAAAACGGCGCCTCCATCGCACTGGCCCAGCGCGTCGGCGCCCGCCCGGAAAAGCCGGTCAGCTTCCGCCTGCAGCCCGCGCCCAATATCCGCGTCTGGCGCCACGTCCCGCCCGCCCGCTTGTCCGGCGCGCAGGCCGAACGGGGCCTGCTGCACTAATGCGCCGTTACGGGATCATAATCCGGCCTGTTCGCGACCTTCCGCTGGAGGGAGCGCGCTGATGCCCTATGATATCCCGGTGATCGAAACCCGCCGTCTGGTACTGCGTGGCCCCGAACCGCAGGACTACCCCGACTTCAAAGCCACCTTCAGCTCCTACCGCTCGCGCTTTATGGGCGGACCGCTGAATACCTACGAGGCCTGGATGCTCTATGCCGCCGAGATCGGCCATTGGCAGGTGCGCGGTTTCGGCATGTGGATGATCCACGACAAGGCCACGGACGAAACTTATGGCATGGCCGGCGGCTGGCAGCCCGCAGGCTGGCCCGAGCGCGAGATCGCCTGGATCATCTGGCCCGGTGCCGCCGGCAAGGGCTATGCGCTGGAGGCGGCACAGGCCGCTCGCGGACATTTTTATTCAAATCTGGGCTGGGAGACCGCGGTCAGCTATATCGATCCCAAGAATCTCGACTCGATCCGGCTGGCAGAGCGGCTCGGCGCTTCCAAGGACCACAGCGCCGCAACCATCGACGGCAATGACGCGGTCTACCGCCACCCTGCGCCGGACACCCTGAAGGACAGCCAGATTGCGCATGGCATCGAAATGGAAATCGGCCACTACGCCGACCCGCTGTTCAAACCGGAGGGTTGGGCACTTGACTGAGTTGCACCAGAAAGCTCATTTGCTGCGCTGTGGCGGTCCGCTTGCTGTGAATAGCGGGTATATGCCCGCTGCTGTCCCGGCACGCCCTGGCATTGCTGCCCTGCGGAGGACCTGATGACGACCGAAACCCAAGACCCTGCCGTCCGCGCAGCCCAGCTGCTGAAGGGCCACCGCGAAAGCATCGACCGGCTGGATGCGATCCTCGTCTACACTCTGGGCGAGCGGTTCAAGCACACCCAGGCAGTGGGGTGGCTCAAGGCTGAACACGACCTTCCGCCGTCTGATCCGACCCGCGAAGCGGCGCAGATCGCGCGGCTTGAAGACTTGGCAAAACAGGCCGATCTGGACCCTGAATTCGCCAAGGCATTTTTGAACTTCATCATCGGTGAAGTCATTCGCCACCATAAGAAACACCAAGAATAACAACGCACAACAGGAACAACCGGGGCAAACCCCGGACAACGCCATCAAAGGAGATGTACCCATGGCAATGAAAATCCGTTTGGCCCGCGGCGGCTCTAAAAAGCGTCCTTTTTACCGCATCGTGGCTGCTGACAGCCGCATGCCGCGCGACGGCCGCTTCATCGAGAAGCTGGGCACCTACAACCCGCTGCTGCCGAAAGACAGCGAAGAGCGCGTGAAAATGGACATGGAACGCGTGCAGCACTGGCTGGATCAGGGCGCACAGCCGACCGACCGTATCGCCCGCATGCTGGAAGCGGCCGGTGTCCGTGCCAAGACCGAGCGCAGCAACCCCAAGAAAGGCGCCCCGGGCAAGAAAGCCCAGGAGCGCGCAGAAGAGAAAGCTGCGAAGGCTGCTGAAGCCTCCGAAGCAACTGCAGACGCGGAATAATTCCGTGGAGTTGCGGGGCGCTTTTCCCGAAGAGTTCCGCAGCCAGCTTGATCTGCTGATGCGGCTCCGGCGTGACGTGCGCCGGTTCCGCAGCGATCCGGTGGAAGAGGCAGTGCTGATGCGCTGCCTC
>NZ_LUKH01000452.1:0-2417 GCF_001593695.1 Leisingera sp. F5
GGCACCGCCGCGCAGGGCCGCCCTGCCGAGGTGCGGGTCACTGATGGCTATGGCAATGCCCATTACCTGCGCGCCGAACCTTTTGCTGCGGGCGAGGAGCTGTACCAGGGCACCGAAGTGCTGGTGATGCGCGACCGCCGCAAGGACCGGTTTGTGCTGATCCCTCTCTCGGACTGACTTGTCCGAACAACCGAAACCAAAACTTACAAATCCAATTATCCAAGGGAGTATTCCGCATGGAATTTCAATTCCTGCTCATCGTCGTGGCGAGCATTCTTATCTTTCTTCTCATCTTCGGCCTGGTTCTGGGCCGTCTCTACCGCCGGGCCACCCGTGAAATCAGCCTGGTGAAAACCGGTGCTGGCGGCAAAAAGGTCATCATGGACGGGGGCACTATTGTTGTGCCGCTGCTGCATGAGGTCAGCCCCGTCAACATGAAAACCCTGCGCCTGGAAGTGAAGCGGGACGGCGACGCCGCGCTGATCACCCAGGACCGGATGCGTGTCGACGTGGGTGTGGAATTCTATGTCTCTGTCATGCCAACAGAAGAGGGCATCGCCCGCGCCGCCCAGACACTGGGCGACCGCACCTTCGACATCAGCCAACTGCGCGAGATGATCGAGGGCAAGCTGATCGACGCCCTGCGCGCCGTGGCCGCCCAGATGACGATGGACAGCCTGCATGAAAACCGCGCCGATTTTGTGCAAGAGGTGCAGAACACCGTTTCCGAGGACCTGACCAAGAACGGCCTGTCGCTGGAATCGGTTTCGCTGACCGCGCTGGACCAGACGCCCTTCGAGGCGCTGGACGAAAACAACGCTTTCAACGCCGTGGGTATGCGCCGCCTGGCCGAGGTGATTTCGACCTCGCGCAAGGAACGCGCCAACATCGAGGCCGAGGCCGACGTTGCCGTGCGCCGGTCCCAAATGGAGGCCGAGCGCCACAAGATCGCAATCGAACAGGACGAGGAACAGGCCCGCATCGAACAGGTGCAGCGGATCCAGACCATGCGCATGGCGCAAGAGGCCGAAATCGCCGCCCGTACCGAGGATTCGAAGCGGGAAACCGAGCGCTCACGGATTGCCCGCGAGGAATCGGTGCGCGGGGCCGAGATCGAACGCGAACGCAAGATCCGCGAAGCCGAGATTGCCAAGGAACGCGAGCTCGAAGTGGCCGAGCAGGAACGCCAGATCATCATCGCCCAGAAGTCCGAGGAAGAAAGCCGCGCCCGCGCCAGCGCCGACCTTGCCCGCGCCGAGGCAACCAAGGCGATGGAGGCGGTGACCACCGCCAAGGAAGTGGCCGAGGCCGAGCGTATCAAGCAGATCGCCCTGATCGAGGCCGCGCGTGAGGCGGAACGCGAAGCCACCGCCATCCGCCTTGCCGCCCAGGCGGAAAAGGATGCCGCCGCCGACCGCGCCGAGGCCCGCCGCGAAGAGGCCCAGGCCGAGGCCGACGCGATCACCACCACCGCCGAAGCCCGTAAGCTGGACATGCTGGCCCAGGCCGAGGGGACGCGCGCCCTGAACGACGCGGAAAACGCCCTGTCGGATGCGCTGGTCTCCATGCGTGTCGACCTTGCCCGCATCGAAGCCCTGCCCCGCATTTTGGCCGAGGCGGTCAAGCCCGCCGAAAAGATCGACTCGATCCGTATCCACCAGGTTTCCGGCCTGAACGGTGCCGGGGGCAATGGCGGCACCGGGTCATCCGAGGGCAAGGCCCCGGTGAATCAGGCACTCGACTCGATCATGGGCATGGCGGTGCAGATGCCCGCGCTGAAAAAGCTGGGCGAGGAGCTGGGCCTGTCGATGGAAAACGGTGTCAGCGGTGTTGCCAGCCAGGCGCTGGGCGTTGAGCCGGAGGCGGTTGAAGGTTCTAATGTGCCGCTGCTGAATGGCGCTGCGGCAGGTCCGGCGGCAGAAGGCAGCGCGGCTGAGAGCTGATTAGCCAGCTTCCTGGAACATCAAAAGGGGCCGGAGTTTTCCGGCCCCTTTTTCTTAAGCGTAAACAGATCCTTAAAGGGTCAATGCTGCTGCCGGAATGTTTCGCGCGCGAAACAATCAGGCAGAGATGCTGACCTGTTTCACTGCCTCCCGCGCGAGCGTTTCAGCAGGCGGCCGATAGTGAAGGAGGTGCGCGGCGCATAGACATAATTGGTGCGTTCTTCGGGGGTCGGGCGCACTTTCATCCGGCTGAGTCCGAAGGCGATCAGCAGCACATGGCCGCAGGCCACATAGGCAAACAGGGCAGGGGGTCCGTAAAAGCTGATCAACGCTGAGGAGACATAGGGGCTGGCGATGGCGCCCAAAGCAAAGAAGAACATCAGCGCTGCGGCCAGCTCCACCCGCTCTTCCGATGTCGCAAAGTCGTTGGCGTGCGCGGCGGAGACCGAAAAGATCGGGAAGGTAGTGAACCCG
>NZ_LUKH01000453.1:0-2403 GCF_001593695.1 Leisingera sp. F5
GTTTCCAGGCTCGAAACATGCTTGGAGACTGCGGATTTCGAGATCCCCATCTTGCGTGCCGCATCGGTGAAGCCGCCCTGGTCCACCACATTGGCAAAGGCCTCCATCTCGGTCAGTCGGTCCATATTCACCCATCCTCGTGTATCCGTGTTGCCCCCAGTGTTGCGGGTGAAATCAGGCAAGATCGGGGCAAGGGTGGGATAATTGCGAGGTTTCGCGGGGATCGTTTTCGCTGTGGAAACGGCAAGAACCTTGGCAACCCTGCAGATGGTCCGCAGTTGACACGTGCCAAAGGACGGCGGCCCGCACAGTGAAACTGCGCCGGATCGGCACAGAGAACTCATTGTTTTCGGCTTCCCTAAAAGGGCTTGCAGTAAGCTGCCTCAGGCGGCTTTCCACATCAGTGCAATATGGGTGTCGCCGTATTTGCGGCTGTCCTGAAGCTCGAACCCTTCCGGCACGGCGACAGGCGCGTTTTCTTCCCAGACCACCAGCGCGTCTTCTGCCACCCAGCCGCCAGCCACAGCCACGGTCAGAGCCTTTTCCCCCAGCCCTTTGCCATAAGGCGGATCAAGGAAGATCAGATCAAACGGAGCCTCCGGGTTCTGCCCCAGCTTCAGCGCATCGCGACGGGCCAAGGTGCAGCGGTCTTCGGCCCGGCAGATGCCGATGTTTTTGCGGATCAAACCGGTTGAGACACGCCCGTCGTCCACGAAAACCGCCTCCGCCGCACCGCGCGACAGCGCCTCCAACCCCAGCGCGCCGGTGCCTGCAAACAGGTCCAGAACCCGGGCGCCGGGGATGGCGCCGGTGTGCATCAGCACGTTGAACAGGCTTTCGCGCACCCGGTCGGTGGTCGGGCGCAGATGGGCGCCCGCGTCGCCCTTGCCCACCGCGGCCAAGGCACGGCCACGGAAGTCTCCTGCGATGATCCTCACGCTTTCAGCATCGGCTTCAGATCGGCAGCGGGGTCGGCAACCACCGCTTTGTCCGCTGTCTTACCCATATCGATCAGGCGTTTGCCCACCATATAGGCGCGCGGGTCATTCATCGCGTCCACTGCAACCAACTGATCGCCCTTGTAGTACCAGAACGACACCTGCTGGCCCTCGCCCTGGCGGGTAACCACATTGTCATAGCCGGTATTCAGGCCCGCAATCTGCAATTTGACGTCATACTGATCGGACCAGAACCAGGGCGTTGCGACGTAATCCTTGTCCGCGCCCAGCATGTTCTGCGCCACCACTTCGGCCTGATCAATGGCGTTCGGCACGCTTTCCAGGCGGATGCGCTTGCCCTGAAACGGGAAGGAGGCGCAATCGCCCGCCGACCAGATCGCAGCGTCCGAAGTGCGGCCCTTGGCGTCCACCCTGATGCCGTTGTCCAGCTCCAGCCCGGCCATTTCAGCCAGCTGCGACGTCGGGGTGATGCCGACGCCAACGACGACAAAATCCACCTCAACGGTTTCGCCGCCGCTCAGCACTGCGCGGGTCACCTTGCCTTCCTCGCCTTCCAGCCGCTCCAGCCCAACGCCTTCGCGGATGTCCACTCCGTGGGAGGCATGCAGGCTGCGGAAGAAATCCGAGGTTTCCGGCGCCGCCACCCGCTGCAGGATGCGGTCGGCCATCTCGACCAGCGTCACGTGCACGCCGCGCTTGGCGCAGACCGCGGCGGCCTCCAGCCCGATGTAGCCGCCGCCGACGATCAGCGCGCGCTTGCCCTCGGCCACATGCGGCGCCATCGCATCAACGTCGGTCAATCCGCGCACCACATAGACGCCGTCCAGATCGCCGCCGATCGCCGCCGGCAAGCGGCGCGGGTCGGAACCGGTGGTCAGCGCCAGCTGGTCATAGGGGATTACCTCATCGCCCAGGCTCACAGTTTTCGCTGCCGGATCGATGCCAGTCACCCGCTGGCCCAGCTTCAGGGTGATGTTGTTGTCCGCATAGAAACTTTCGGGCCGCAGGAACAGGCGTTCCAGCTCCATCTCGCCCAGCAGATAGGCCTTGGACAAAGGCGGGCGCTGATAGGGCAGTGCGTCTTCCGCGCCAATCAGGGTAATCTCCCCGTCGAACCCATCCTTACGCAGTTTTGCCACCAGCGAGGACCCGGCCTGCCCTGCTCCAATAACGACGATGTGGGACATAATCCCTTGCCTCCCTCAGCAGTTCCCGTCACGCTTTCATCGGACCCTATATACCCGGGGCTTCAAAACGCAATCATGAGAAAGAGGAACCTGCGATGATTTCTGTTGGAGACCAACTGCCGGACGCGACACTGACGCTCATCGGAGACAACGGCCCCGAGCAGGTGCAGCTGTCAGACAAGCTGAAGGGGCGGAAAGTCGTGCTGTTCGCGGTTCCCGGCGCCTTTACCAGCACCTGCCATTCTGCGCATGTGCCC
>NZ_LUKH01000454.1:0-2400 GCF_001593695.1 Leisingera sp. F5
CGGTGGCACGTGCCAGCATGACCTACTCGGTCCCGCCTAAGCGTTGATCGCGGTGGCAAAGGGCTGGCCGACCTTCACCAGCGTCTCCCGGCCTTTGGCGCTGTTGGCCAGCAGATCGTCCGAGAAACGGACCTTGCCGGGCTCAAACACCACCACCACGGTGGAGCCGCCGAATTTGAAGTAACCCTTTTCGTCCATCTTCTGCACTGCGCCTGCGGTACGGGTGTTGACGATGCTGCCCACACCAAAGGCGCCGACCTCGACAAAACAATAGGTGCCCAACGTCTCCGTCTCGACCAGGGTCCAGGAGCGCTTGTTCTCTCCGAACACATCCGGTCCGGCCCCCAGCGCAATCGGGTTCACCGAATGCAGCGCGCCGGCAATGTCCTGGGCGCCGGTGATCCGGCCCGCGGCAGGGAAGTGGTAGCGGTGGTAATCCGCCGGGCACAACCGCACGATGGCCAGCGCGCCGCCGATGAAACGCTCCGCAATGCTGGGCAGCATAGTGCGGACTGACATCGGGTGGCCTTTGACGGGAACAAAGACGTCCTCGGCTAGCTCCGGAAACACCAGCACCCGGCCGTCTGCCGGGGAGACGATGTCCCGCGGATCTTTGCTGTAGGGGCGGGCCTCAGACTTCAGGTTCCGCACAAAAAAGTCGTTGAAACAGCCATAGCTCTCCGCCGGTGCGGTGGCTTCCGCCATGTTGATGGACAACTCGTTGATCACCGCGCTGATCTTGGCCTTGGAAAACCGCGAGCCGAACCAGGCGCCCATGCACCGGCTGACCAAAGCCGAGCGGAACAGCAGCTTTTCCACCGGCTTTGCGCTGGCGTTCTGATAGGCCCAGCGGATCCACTTCTCGCCCAGCACCACCTCTTCAAAGGTCTCGCCGGTGTCGCGGTCAACAACAAGGATCGGATCACGCTGCATGGGGCCTGCCAGGTTCGGTTTCAATTCTTCTGCGCCTAGCAAGATGCGCGGCCGGGGCCAAGGGGGAATTGCGCAGCAGAGAGGGGCGCTGCCCGGCAGGTGCGAAAAGAACAGGGGCGCTGCCCCTCTTGGCCTTTGGCCAATTCACCCTGAGGTATTTGGGACCAGAAAGAAGCTGCTGTCAGTCATTGCCCGCCGAGGGCACCGGTCCGGGCAAACTGACAGTCGGCCAGGGGGAGGGGCTGGCTGCAAGCGCAAAGGCCGCGCAATTGCAGTAAAGAAATGCAGTAGAGAAAAGGGGGCCGAAGCCCCCTTGTGCATGCCCTTACGGGAACAGATTTTTGACGTAGTTCGGCAAGGCAAACGCCGCCTTGTGGATCTCCGGGTTGTAATACCCGGTCTCGATCCCGGCAGCGGCAAAGCGCGCCTCCAGATCCTCAAGGCTCACACTACGGGCCTTGTCCGAGTGGCTGCCCCAGCCGAACGCCATCGGCCCGCCGGCATAGGTCGGCACCGACGCCAGATAGCAGGAGGCATCGGCAAACAGAGCCTGGAACGCCCGCAGGGTGCCGGTCAGCTCATCCCCCTGCATGAACGGCACGCCGTTCTGGGTGACGATGATGCCATCCGCGGTCAGCGACCGCGCCGCATGGCCATAGAACGTATCGGTGAACAGCACTTCGCCGGGGCCGATCGGGTCGGTCGAATCGACGATGATCACATCGAACTTTCCGGTGTTCTCTTTCATGAAGAGCGCGCCGTCGCTGATCACCAGATTGAGGCGCGGATCGTCAAAGGCGCCGTCGCTCAGCATCGGCAGATACTCTTTCGAGAAATCCACCACGCCGCCGTCGATCTCGACCATTGTGACATGCTCGACCGAGGTGTGGCGCAGCGCCTCGCGGGCCATGCCGCCGTCGCCGCCGCCGATGATCAGCACGCGCTTGGCATTGCCATGGGCCAGGATCGGCACATGGGTCAGCATCTCATGGTAGATGAAGTTGTCGCCTTCGGTGGTCTGCACCACGTCGTCCAGCGTCAGGATGCGGCCGAACTGGCCGTTCTGGAACACTTTCAGGCGCTGGTGATCAGTGTTGCTGTCATAGAGCATTTCGTCCACGCGCAGGGCCTGGGCGTAATGCGCGTGCAGGCTTTCCGTCACCCACTCCGGTTTGCCGGCACTGCTCATGCCGCAACCTCTTTGGCGATCAGTTCCTCTCCGCGCAGCAGTTCGCGCACTTCCACCATGTCGGTGTTGAAGGCCTCTTTCAGCACGTCGACGGCTTTCCACGGCTCGGCATCGCCGCACATGAAGACGTCAAAGGCGCCATAGCCGATTTCCGGCCATGTATGCACCGAGATGTGGCTTTCTGCCAGCACGGCCACGCCGGAGACGCCCTGGGGCGAAAACTTGTGGGTGTGGATGTGCAGCAGGGTGGCTCCGCAGACGTCGACGCAGTCGCGGAA
>NZ_LUKH01000455.1:0-2398 GCF_001593695.1 Leisingera sp. F5
GTGGAGTTCGGACTGCGGTTTGAGTCCGCCGACGAAGAGCCGGAAGGCTTTTCCGCGGTCACAGATGCGGCTGAGGAACAAGACGGCGCCGAGGAGCCAGCGGAAGAAGACAAGAAAGACGCGGATGTCGTGTCGCTGGACAGCTTCCGCAAATAGGCGGACTGACCCATCGCGCAGTATCAGGCAGCCCGTCCGGCTGCCTTTTTCATGTCCGGCCTGTTCCTTGGCCTATTGCTTGGCCAGGAAGGTCTCCAGCCGCCGGCGCGGTTCGCCGTTCAGCCGTGAAATGTAAACCAGATCCAGCCCGCCATCGGCCAGGGTCCTGTCATACTGCTGCATCTCGTAGTCGCCGTTCGGGTGAATAAACAGCGAAAAGACCGTCAGCGTTTCGCCAGTCAGCCGGCCCCAGACGAAGGGTTCGCCTTCCATCGGGTTCAACGGCACCGCATGACCAAACACATTGCGTGTCATTGCCGCAGAGTAGACGCCATTGCGCCCGCTTTGCTGGAATTCGATTTCATAGGTCTTGGTCTTTTTGCGGCCGTCATCCTTTTCGGTGGTCGAAGTCCATTTGATGGTGAACCCCTTCTTCATCTCGTGGATGATAACGCTCATGTCCCGGGGATCGGTGTCGCCATCTGTCTTGACGACGTCGACGCTGCCGGAATATTCGCCGGCAAACTGCGAAATACCGGCAGCAATCCCCTGCACCGCCCCGCACAGCAGCAAACAGGCGGCCAATGCAGGCACGGCCAGGGATTTCAGTGACAGAACTTCACACAGACGGATTGGCACGATCAATTCCTTTCCGGATACAAATTTGCCCGTCTCCCGCCCCGTCCCACGCAGTGTAACCATAGCATGGATTGAGACAATGGCATGGATTGGATTGCGCCAATTCGACACTATACCTTACCTGCCATTTGGCTATGCTGCGCGCAACTGGCCAATTGCGCCGCATTCCGGCACAGGCTACACGGCATACAATCGCATACTCAACGGAGAGAAGACGGATGTCCGAAACCCGCACCGAAACCGACAGCTTTGGCCCGCTTGAAGTCCCCGCAGACAAGTATTGGGGCGCCCAGACCCAGCGGTCGATCATGAACTTCCCGATCGGCTGGGAAAAGCAGCCTGTCGCCATTGTGCGCGCGCTGGGGGTGATCAAACAGGCCTGCGCCATGGCCAACAAGGCCTCGGGCAAGCTGGACGCCCGGATCGGTGATGCCGTTATTCAAGCAGCCGGCGAAGTTGTCGCGGGCAAATTCGACGACAACTTCCCGCTGGTGGTGTGGCAGACCGGCTCCGGCACCCAGTCCAACATGAACTCCAACGAAGTGATCGCCAACCGCGCGATCGAGATCCTGGGCGGCGTGATTGGCTCCAAGGATCCGGTGCACCCGAACGATCACTGTAATATGGGCCAGTCTTCCAACGATACCTTCCCCACTGCCATGCATATTGCCACCGCGATGTCCGTTCGCGACGTGCTGGTGCCGGGCCTGACCAAGCTCGCCGAAGGGCTGGAGGCAAAGGCCGAAGCGTTCAAGGACATCATCAAGATCGGCCGCACCCATACCCAGGACGCCACCCCGCTGACGCTGGGCCAGGAGTTCGGCGGCTATGCGCATCAGATCCGCCAGGGTCTGGCGCGGGTCGAAGCGGCGATGCCCGGCATCTATGAGCTGGCACAGGGCGGCACTGCGGTCGGCACCGGTCTGAACACCCAAAAAGGCTGGGGCGAAACCGTTGCTGCCAATATGGCGGAAATCACCGGCCTGCCCTTTGTCACCGCGCCGAACAAGTTCGAGGCACTGGCCGCCCATGACGCGATGGTATTCCTGTCCGGCGCTTTGGCCACCATTGCGGGCAGCTGCTACAAGATTGCCAACGACATCCGCTTCCTCGGCTCCGGCCCGCGCTCTGGCCTGGGTGAGCTGATCCTGCCGGAGAATGAGCCAGGCTCCTCAATCATGCCGGGCAAAGTAAATCCGACCCAGGCAGAGGCACTGACCCAGGTGGCCGCCCATGTGATGGGCAATGATGCCGCGATCAAATTCGCGGGCTCGCAGGGTCATTTTGAGTTGAACGTCTACAACCCGATGATGTCCTACAACCTGCTGCAATCCATCCAGCTCTTGGGCGACGCGGCGGACAGCTTTACCGAGCGGATGCTGAACGGCATCCAGGCCAATGAGCCGCGCATCGATAAGCTGATGAAAGAGTCGCTGATGCTGGTCACGGCACTGGCGCCGACCATCGGTTACGACAATGCCACCAAGGTTGCCAAAACCGCGCATAAGAACGGCACCACTCTGAAAGAAGAGGCGGTTGCACTGGGCTTTGTGGACGAGGCAACCTTTGACGCCGTGGTCCGTCCCGAGCAGATGATCGGCCC
>NZ_LUKH01000456.1:0-2390 GCF_001593695.1 Leisingera sp. F5
CCAAGTGGCACCGTGAAGTGGTTCAACACCACCAAAGGGTATGGGTTTATTGAACCCGATCAAGGCGGCAAGGATGTGTTTGTGCACATTTCCGCGGTGGAACGGTCGGGCATGGCCGGCCTCGCGGACAACATGAAAGTTGGCTATGAGCTGTCCGAAGGCCGCGATGGCCGCCAAATGGCCGCAGAGCTGAAAGAGCTTTGACCGATTGATCTGCACTGCGCCCGGGATCAGACTGGGCGCAGGCAAAGACAGCCCGTCAGGCCCGCCGCAGATACTCAGCCATTACACAGGCCGGATCGCTGCCGCGCAAAACCGTTTCCCCGGCCTTGGCCCACTGCCCTGCCTGAAACTCCGGAAAAAAGGCATCTGCATCCTCGATGGTCAGATCCACTTCGGTAACAAGCAGCCGGTCGGCCATCTCCAGCATGCCCCGGTAAATGCCTTCACCGCCAATGCCATAGACCCGGCGGTAGCCCTGCGCATAGGCCTCCTGCACTGCCGCTTCGATCGACGGCAGCACAATCTCTGCCGCCTGCGGATTTGACGACACCACAAGATTCAGCCGGTTCTTCAGCGGTTTCACCGGCAGGCTGTCCCAGGTGTTGCGCCCCATGATAATGGCGCCACCCAGCGTCTCGCGCTGAAACGCTTTCAAATCCTCAGGCGCAAACCAAGGGATATCGTTGTCCTTGCCAATGGCCCCGTTGCGCGCCCGCGCAGCGATCAGGGTAATCATGAGTGTCTTCCTTGCTGTTCAGATTGCAACCGGTGCCTTGACGTCCGGTCCGGGATCATAATTCAGGATCCTGAAATCACCGGCGATGAAATCGAAGAATGCGCCGGCCTGCCGCCTGACCGGCATATGACACATATATTGAACGGTTTTCCGGTCCTTTTCGAATTGGCTGTTGCCGCTATGGCCTAATCCCGCGCCTGCCCTGGTTCGCTCTTCCTCTGAAGGATGCCTGCCACAGCCCGCAACCTTTTCTCAGCCCTTCCAGTGCCCCGCCCGCTTGGATCTGATCAAACCGGACTATTTTGTATGTGCATTTCATAGCCGCCGGTTTCGGGGGGAGCAAGCGCGGTTGGCGCAGCGCTCTCAAACAACTCAAGCGCCCGCCGCGCCTTCTCAACCCGATTTCAATCCTTTCCCCTTCGCTGCTGATCGGCAACCTGTTTCCACGGCTGGTGACGCATACCCCGGCCACTCTGCCGGCGATCTCGAACATCCGCACCGGGAAAGCCTCCAGGGTGGTGGCGCCGGGGGCACGATGATCCGGCTGGGCTTTGTCAACACCGCCAGCCGGACCACCATCGCACAAACCGTTCAGGCATACCGCTCTGAAATCGGGCTGGTTGCCGAATTGAACGGCCAGGACGAGAGCGCCTTTTGGCGCGGCGACGCAATCCGCGCTGCCGACGCAGGACATCATGGCTGCACCGGGCGTCTTTGTTTTCCCGACCAATGCCTTCACGGAAATGTTCAGCGCCAAGACAATGGGCGCCGCCGGGGAGGTGTACACCAACCGGCCCGGCGATGACCGGCGCCGATCCGGTTCCGGCACAGCGCGCGATCGACAGGGCGGTGCTTGAGCGGGGGCTGGATGGTTGCGTGTTTTTTGGGATCACCGGTCTTCATAATATTCTGCCAGCTTACGCTGCTGGCGGAACTGGACGCGGAGCGAAAGCTTCTGAGCCTGACCGAGGTGTCTCTGCATCAAAAGCACACCGGTCCGCTGAGGCGACTGTAGGATGCGGCGCAGCTGCGGAGCACTTATGCCAGCGATATGCTGCGGTCGGCGCCGGTGTCGTCGTGCTGATGCCCGCAGACCGAACTCCCGCAGATGCCGCGCTGCCTGCAGCACCTGCGGGTGGATCGTAAGTCCACCGGGAACGCTGGGACGCATCCCCCTGCCCTTCCCGGCCGGCTTGGATCCGCTTGAGGCAGCCCGTGGCTGCCACGGGGAACCAGCCTCGTCAGCCGGTTTAACCTTACACCGCAACGTCGGCCTTGATGTGAGGATGAGGGTCGTAACCTTCGACTTCAAAGTCCTCAATCCGGTAGTCGTCGATACTCTCCGCACGTTTGGTCAGCGATATTTTCGGCAAAGGACGGGGGTCACGTGCCAGTTGCTCCCGCGCTTGATCGAAATGATTGCGGTAGAGGTGCACATCACCACCAACCCAAACCAATTCACCGGGGCGAAGCCCCGCTTGTTGCGCCAGCATCAGCTGAAGCGCAGAAGCCCCCACATAGTTGAAGGCAGCACCCAGCAGCAAATCGACCGACCTCTGGAACAAAAGGCAATTCAGGCGCCCATCGGAGGTCACATGATACTGATAAACCATATGGCAAGGCGGCAGCGCCATCTCTTCCAGTTCCGCAA
>NZ_LUKH01000457.1:0-2387 GCF_001593695.1 Leisingera sp. F5
CCGCGGCCGCGGGCGTGTGGTTTTATAGGTTATGGAGCAAATCTTCAGCCTGCACCGCGATCTGCTGGCCTGGTTTGAAGCCGCACTGCAGACCATCGCCAGCCGTTATCGCCCCGATGCGCATGAGGCCTGCCTGAAGGTACTGAAAGCGCCGATGGATATCCGCGGATATGGCCCGGTAAGGCTGAAAGCGGCTGTGGGCGCGCGCGCGCAGGCTGAAGATTTGCTCCATAACCTATAAAACCACACGCCCGCGGCCGCGGCTGGCGCCTCAGACGTCCCAGTGCTGTTTGGTGAATTCGGTGAAGTCCGCCATCTCTTCGGACAACGGCTCGCGCCCGGTAAAGACCTTGAGGTACTCGGGCGTCACCTCCAGCCGATGCGCGTGGCTCTCATTCGGATCCGCCATCTCATAGCCGAGCTGCATGTAGTACAGCACCTTGGCCCGGGTCACTGCTTCCCGGTCTGCATAGCCGTAGCGGGCAAACATTCCCGTCAGCGCCTCGACCCGGCGCCGGTCCGAGCGGTCCAGCAGGCTGCGCACCTTGCCGGAACGGCGCGACCAGTCTCGCACGGCAAAGTCCAGCGCAGTGTTGAACAGATCAGGGTTGGTGATGCAGTGGAACACATTCAGGACCGCGCCAGTAATGGTCTTGGCCGGCGCTTCGGCCTGGCGCACCATGCCGACGGTATTTGTCTGCTCCCATTTCTTTAGCAGCGCATCCAGCAAGTCCTGGCGTGATTTGAAATACCAGTAGAACGACGAGCGCGAAACCTGCATCCGCTCGGCAAGCGCCAGCACTTTCACTTGCTCCACCCCGTCCGAGATCAGAACATCCATCGCGACATTCAGCCAGTCGTTGCGGGTGACCTTAATGTTGCCGACCAGCGGCTCGGCTTCCGGATCGTCCCGGTGCAGAACAGGTTTTTGCGCCATGTGCGGCCTTTCGGAATGCGTGCGTTCCCTGGCATCCTATGCCGGGCTGACTGCTTGCGCCAACACGGCAATCCTTTCAGCAGCCATTTGCGGCAATGACCGAGTGGCGCGGGGGTCACAGCAGGTCCGCTGCTTCTGGAGGGCGGGATTTGCATTGCTCCTTAAAACACCTGCCGGCACGCGAATGTGAGAAATTGTTACTCCCCCTGCGACACCGGACCGAAAACACCGGAAATGCAGGGCGATTGCGGGCTGACAGCACTGGGAGGCGCCCATCAGAACAACCGGAAAGCCGATCAATTTTCCCTTGCACAACGGGCATCTGGGCAAATGGGGTTTGACTAAGCAGCCTTCAGCGCGCGAAGGTGAGGCAAAAAAACAGGGGAAAACACGATCTCATGAGTGCCTTGAACCGGCCGGGCGGACAATTCTGAATGCGCCCGCTGCTGTCCGTTGAAAATCTCAGCATTGGATTTGGCAAGGGCGACTCCGTCGTGAAGGACGTGAGCTTTGCTGTGCAGCCAGGCGAAACACTCGCCCTGGTCGGGGAAAGCGGCTCTGGGAAAACGGTTTCTTGCCGGGCCGTGCTGCGCATCCTGCCAAAGGTGGCGCAGTTGCGCTCCGGGCGTATTTTGCTGAACACCCGCGGCAGCGAACTTGACCTTGCGACGCTTGACGAACGGCGGATGCGCGACGTGCGCGGCAATACCGTCGCGATGATTTTTCAGGAGCCGATGCGCTCGCTTTCCCCGCTGCACCGGATCGGCAATCAGGTGTCAGAAGTGCTGTGGCTGCATGGCCGCAAGTCCGAGCGCGAGGCACGCAAGGAGGTCCTTGAATGCTTTGAGCGGGTCGGGTTTCCCGAGCCGGAACGCACCTACAGATCCTACCCCTTCGAACTGTCCGGTGGAATGCGCCAGCGGGCAATGATCGCCATGGCCATGGTGGCAAAGCCGGACCTGCTGATTGCGGATGAGCCGACCACGGCGCTGGACGTGACCACACAGGCCCAGGTGCTGGGGCTGATGAAAGAGCTGCAACGCGAAAGCGGCATGGCGATGATCCTGGTGACCCACGACTTGGGCGTGGTCGCCAATATGGCAGAGCAGGTGGTGGTGATGCACAAGGGCCGGGTGATGGAATCCGGCCGTGCGGAGCCGATGCTGCGCACCCCTGCCCATCCGTATACCAAGGCCCTGTTTAATGCCGCACCGGAAATCCCGGATGAAGCCGTCGTCGCAATCCCGCCGTCACGCGATGACCTGATCATGGAGATGAAGTCGGTTTCCAAGACCTACACTCTAAGAGCCAGCAAGGGCTGGCAAGCTCCGACCCTGATCCACGCCTGCCGCGAGGTTGATCTGCGGTTAACCCGCGGAAAAACCCTGGCTGTTGTCGGTGAAAGCGGCTCGGGTAAGACCACCGCCGCACGAATTGCATTGGGGGCAGA
>NZ_LUKH01000458.1:0-2386 GCF_001593695.1 Leisingera sp. F5
GGACCGCACCGGCATGTCGATGCCGCTGCGAATGACCTGCAGGCAGATCAGCGCCAGCCCCAGCCCGGCCCCGGACAGCATGTACAGCGCCCGCCATTTGTCCCGGCTCCACACGGCCCACACGGCACAGCCAAGCACCGCAGTCTGAAGCAGCGCCAGCCCGGTGATGCTGTAACCGCCTTTCAGCACCAGGTTCACCAGGAAATCCGCGGCCAGTTTGGAATTTTTCAATGCCGAGGCCAGATCCGTCGCAGGGCTGGGATTGCGCCAGTCTGCCATCGGCACGCCGAACACCCCGTGCTCGGCATAGTTCAGCGCATAGATTGCCAGCATACCCAGGGCAAAGCTAGCAATGAACAGCACCAGCAAACCCGCCAGATCCTTTGCTGAACGTGCGGCGTCTGCGCGAGTCAGGCTCATCGCGAGGATCAAAAACGGGTAGGTCGTATAAGACATCAGCGCCGCCGGAACAAAGACCAGCATCAGCCAGCGGCACGCCCGCTCGCTCAGCCGGGTGGCAAGCCAGCCATAGAACGCCAGAATCGCCAGCCCCGGGATCAATGTGTTGAACCACAGCGAAATCAGCACCCACGGCAGGCACAGACCTGCCATCAGCGCCACCATCACCTGCTGCCAGACCTCCGCTTCACGATCCAGGGCATTGTGAACCAGGCAGCCCAGGTAAATGGCCCAAAACAGCTGATAGACCACAAAATTGACCCAGGCAGGTGTCACCACGCCGCGCAGATGCCACAGATAATTGACCCAGCGCCCTTCGGTCAGGGTTTTGGAATAAAACAGCTCAGGATCAGCGAGCAGCGCCGGGTAATCGTCATGCCGGATCATCGGGTCCGGCAGTTGAAACAACGCGCTCAGCAGCAGCATGGCAAACACTGCAGCAATCAGCTGCCACAGCCGGGCAAATGGCTTAACCCGGGAAGCATCGCTGTAATTGAGGGACATGGTCATGCTGCGGTCTCCGGCCGGTAGCGTGGTGACTGGGGGATCTGGGGAGGTTGATCAAGTGCCATGTCAGCTCCAATTGCGGCCTCAGCAGGCCGCAGCGTATACCCAGACACGGAAGACGATGTAATTCTGCACTGGCAGCCAAACGGTGACCAAGGCACCGGAAACCCAATCCGGCCACCCCAATGCCGGCCCCAGCACCGCTGTTATCATAGCCGACACTACAAACCCGGCGCCAATGGAGCAGGCAAACCGCACCATCTGGTCCGGCAGGCTCAGGGGACGGCGGAACGTCCACCAGGTTTGCAAAACGTATTGCACAGTCACCGCAAAGGCAAAGGCAGCCGCGTTGGCAAAACCCTGGGCCAGCCCGGCTGCCAGAAACAGCAGGTAGCCCGAGAAATAGATGCCCGCGACCAAGGTGCCGACGATGCAGAACCGGATGAACTGGCCCCAATCGCGCATTGTCACGACGCTTCCTTGTGCCGGGGGGCCGTTTCGATGTTCACCGGATCCGCCGCCGCCGCACTGCCGGTCTCCTCTGACAAGAAGTACATCGGCCGCTGCTTGCTCTCCATGTAAAGCCTGCCGATGTATTCCCCCATGATCCCCAGCGTCAGCAGCTGAATGCCCGAGAAGAAGGAAATCGCCAGCAGCATCGACGCCCAGCCCGGCGCGGTGTTGTGAAGGACCAGCGACAGAAACACATAGACCGCCATCAGGAAAGTCACATAGAGACTCAGGAAGGCCAGCCGCGTCGCCATCTTCAGCGGCTTGGTGGAAAACCCGGTCAGCGCATCAGTTGCAAAGCGCAGCATGGCGCGGAACGGGTATTTGGTAACGCCCGCAACCCGCGCGTCGCGCACGTATTCCAGCCCGATCTGCTTGTAGCCCGCCCAGGCAAACATGCCGCGGATGAACCGCGCGCGCTCGGGCATTGCCAGCACCGCCGCCAGCGCACGGCGGCTGACCAGGCGGAAGTCACCGGTATCCTTGGGAATATCCACATCCGACAGCGTGTTCAGGAAACGGTAGAACCCATAGGCCGTGATCTTCTTGAACAGGGTCTCCCCCTGCCGTTCGGCCCGGCGCCCATAAACCACGTCATAGCCGCGATCCATCATCATCATCATGTCCGGCAGGATTTCCGGCGGGTCCTGCAGGTCGGCATCCAGCATGAAGACACGCGCGCCCCGCGCAGCCTCCAGCCCCGCGGTCAGCGCCACCTGATGGCCGCGGTTCGCCGAGAGGCGGATGCCGCGCACCACAGGGTACTTGGCATGGGCCGCCTCTATCGCCGCCCAAGTTTCGTCGCTGGATCCATCATCCGCCAGGATGATCTCGGCGTCCTGCGCCCATGGTTCAATGGCCTGCACCAGCCGCTCCACCAGCATGGGGACCGACTCTTCTTCATTGTAGC
>NZ_LUKH01000459.1:0-2372 GCF_001593695.1 Leisingera sp. F5
CTTTCCGGCGGGCTGTGCCGGTGGCCAGGATTGCGTCGAGATAGGACGAGGCGGTTTTCCACTGGCTGAGAGGCGAGGTCTCGTTCCTGGCGGCAGCGGCAATATCCAGAGCAACCGGCTGGAACTGCAGCGACGGCGGCAGCGGCGACAGCGTGGCTGTCACCCGGCTGTATTGCGACAGGTCGGTTGCCAGCCCCCGTGCCCCTGCACCGCGGCTGATGGACACCCGGAGGATCGCAGCCGCGTCCGTTTCTGCGCTGATGCTGTAGGCGGCGGAGATCAGGCGGCAGTCCGCGCGGTGGGCAAAGAAATCCGCCGCGTGTTCCAGCCGCCGCTGGTGGGCCTGCCGCAGCACGGACTTGCCGCCCAGGCACAGCACTGTGTCGAACACGGCATCGCCAAGCGTGGTGCCCCGTTCGGATGCCGCATAGACCGGGCTGCCGGGCGGATGGAATTCCCCGTCCGACCACAGCAGCGGCAGCATCTTGCCGCCGGTCATTCCGCAGCCTGCGGCTGGCTGTCGGCGGCCCCAAGCCCGATGGAGCGCGCCAGGGCGTGCTTGAAGGCAGGGATCATTTCATTTTCCATTTCGGCGCAGGATACCGCGTCTTCGTCCCACAGGAAGACAGCGCGCAGACTGTCCGGTGTGGTGGTGATCAACAGCATGATCTTGCCCGGCGGAAACAGCTGCGGAAAGCTGAAATACCGGCGGGTCTGCAATGCTGAGGAGTTCAGTATCTGCGGCGGGACGGGGCCTATGTTGGACAGGATGAACGGCGATTTCACCACCAGCATCAGCACCAGTTTAGTTGCCAGAACCTTGGGCAAAAATGCAATCACCTTGTGGTAAAAGGCATAGCGGGTCAGATCGTCCAGCACCTTGCCCGCGCGCAGGGTCTCCACCGTTTCAAAAATCCGCTCGCGCTGGGTCCGGGTTGACGGTCCGGACGGGACCTCGATCGCATAAGGCACGGCGCAGATATCGTAATAGCCGTCCAGATCCTGGTCCGAGAACGGCCGGAGCGAGAAATTGTCGATCAGCTTGACCTTGCCCTTGGGCTTTTGCCCCCTGGCGGCATTGAAGGCGGTGATCGTTTCGACCCAGGCCGCAAGATAAAAAGGGTGCCGGCTGATCTGTTCGGAGCGGGCAAACTGGCGCAGATGCTGCCAGACATCGGGACCCAGATCTTCAAAGCGCACCCGGGTCCGGCCGCGCTTCAGCTTGCTGCTGGAGTTTCCCGTCAGTGCCACCGGGGCCGTCACCGTTTCGCGCAGCATGTCCAGCATTGTGGCCGCAAAGGAGCGCAGATGGCGCCAGGCGGACCAGCGCGGCATGAACAGCTTGGCATTCGCCCTGTCCGGAACGCCGGCCGGAGTTTCATCGGGAGTCTCTCCGCGCATCAGCGCCTCATAGGCGCTGACCAGCTGAACCGAGATCAGGTTTGCGGACTTTCCGCAGGTGTAGATATGGCTGGTAACGCTTTGCAGAATGGTCAGATCGTCATATTCGGTGACAAAAATCCGCCACGGCGGGCCGCTGCCATGATCCAAGGGCTCGCCCCAGACATTTTGCGGCACCAGCTGGTCTGCGGCCTGTTCCGGGCAGCGCCCGCGCGTGCCCACATAGCGGATGTCCGGCTGCGCCTGCGGGTTGCGCACCCAGCCCCACCCCGCCAGCCCGGCAAAGGAGCCCGCCGCCTGCAGCGCCGCATGGCGCCGGGTCACCGAAGCCGCAGCCTGGCGCAGGATATCCAGGTCCGGTGCATTTTCCAGTTCGAACCAGTCGCAGGAATTGCCGTTCAGCCCCTGACGGGCGAGCATCTTCTCATAATAGATATAGATGCGGTTCAGCGTCGTCATCGGATGGCGTTCAGGCATCGGCCAGTTCCTCGGCAGCGGCGGTCTTTCCGGCCGGCGGCTGCAGCTGTGCGTCGCCCGCTGCTGGCTGCTGGCGCAACTGTTCGCGGATTTCACGTTTCAGCACTTTGCCTGTCAGCCCGCGCGGCGGGGTGGTGCCTTGCGGCAGGATGATCACCTCCGACAGGTGCTGTGCCCAGCTGCAGCTCGCTTGCAGCGCCGCCAGCAGATTCGCGGGGCTGCCCCCATGTCCCGGTGCCATCTGCAGCAGCAGCACCGCTTCGTCCGCGCCAGAGGCGGGGCGGGCCGCCAGCACGGCCTCTTGCACGAATGGAAGTTTCAGCGCTTCTTCCTCAACCGGCAGACCGTAGACCGGGCCATGGCGCGTGTTCACCGTGTCGACATCGCGGTCGATCTGGTAGAAGCGCCCGAAATTGTCGCGGAACCCGACGTCTCCGGTCCACCACCAGCCGTCCCGGACCACAGCATGGGTGCGGTCGTGCTGGTTCCAATAG
>NZ_LUKH01000460.1:0-2364 GCF_001593695.1 Leisingera sp. F5
GGAGGATCTGGCGGGGTAGGGCGGGCCGCTTGTGGCAAGCGGCCCAGCAGGATCAGGTTGTGGTCCTGAAAAGCGCCCCGGATTGCAGATGGCGGAGGGTCAAACCCCCGCCATTTCCTGTTTCTCCACCCGCCGGAAGAAGATCAGATAGAAGACCGGCGCGGCCACCAGTGTCAGCACGGTGGCAAAGGCCAGGCCGCCCATGATGGTGATCGCCATCGACACAAAGAAGGCGTCGGTCAGCAAGGGCGCCATGCCAAGGATCGTTGTCACTGCCGCCAGCATCACCGGGCGCAGACGCGACACCGATGCCTCGACGATGGCTTCGCGCAGGGGCAGGCCGGTTTCGCGCACCAGGTCGATTTCCTCGACCAGAACAATGCCGTTCTTGATCAGCATCCCCGACAGGCTGAGCAGGCCCAGAAGCGCGGTGAAAGTGAAGGGGAAGCCGGTGCCCAGAAGCCCGATCACCACGCCGTTGACCGACATCGGCACCAACAGCCAGATGATCACAGGCTGGCGGATCGCATTGAACAGCAGCACCGAAATCAGCACCATGATCAGCAGCGTCACCGGCAGCTGCTTGCCCAAAGACTCATTCGCATCGCCCGAGCTTTCATGCTCGCCGCCCCATTCCATCAGGTAGCCCGGCGGAATGTCCATCGCTTCGATGGTCTCCCGGACCTCGGCAAAGACGGTGGCGGCAGTCAGGTCCGGCGGGATATCGGCGCCGACGGTCAGGGTCGGCAGCCGGTCACGGCGGTGCACCAGGGTGTTTTCAACCACCACATCAACGCCGTCGATCATCTGCTCCAGCGGTACAAACTTGCCGGCCGACGAGGAGAAGACCACCTGATCATAGATGTTGTAAGGCTCCTGCGGTGCGCGGCGGACGACGATGGGGATCAGCCGGTCGCGTTCGCGGAACACCCCCATCTGCAGCCCGTCAGTGGAAAACTGCAGCGCATCGGCGATGTTTTCGCGGGTGACGCCGGCGGTTTGCGCCCGGTCGGTGGCATAGACGGGTTTCAGCACCGGCTCCTGTTCGCGCCAGTTGTGGCGCGGGATCAGGATATTGGCGGAGGCCGCCTCAAGCCGCCGCTTTGCCTCCTCTCCCAGATCACGCAGGACGCGCGGGTCGGGGCCGGAGAACCGCACCTGGATCGGGTCGCCGCCGCCGGGGCCGAAGACCAGCCGCTTGGTGCGGAACTCGCCCTCGGGGAACTGCGCCTGGCCGAAGGCCTCGAGGTCCGCCTGCAGCGGCGGGATGGCGTCAAGGGTTTCGGTACGGACGATCAGATGCCCGTAGCTGGGGTTCGGCTTCTCTGCCGAGTAGGTGAGCATGAAGCGGGTGGCGCCCTGGCCGGCGAAGGAGGCAACCGAGACCACGTCTTCGCGTTCGGCGAGCCAGTCCTCGAACACCTTCAGATGCTTGGACGTTGCCTGGATCGAGGTGCCCTGCGGCAGCTTATAGTGGACAAAGAACAGCGGCGTGTTGGAGTCCGGGAAGAACTGCTGTTTCACCTGGCCGAAGCCGATGAAGCAGACCACGGTAATGCCCGCCAGCCCGGCGGCCACCAGCCAGCGCAGCTTCAGCGCCGATGCCAGGAGCTTGCCATAGGTGCGGAACAGGAGGCCGCTGTAGGCGTCTTTGCTGTCTTCTGTGCCTTGTTTGAAAAAATAGTGGCCCAGCAGCGGTGTTGCGGTCAGCGCCAGCAGCCAGCTGAGCAGCAGCGAGATTGCGATCACCGCAAACAGCGAGAACAGGAATTCGCCCGCAGAATCCGGGCTGAGGCCGATGCCGGCAAAGGCCATGATGCCGATCACCGTGGCGCCCAGCAGCGGGATCTGGGTTTTTGAGGCAGCGTCATGCGCGGCCTCGCGCGAGGTCTTGCCGCGCAGCATGGAAATCTGCATCCCCTCAGCGACCACAATGGCATTGTCCACCAGCATCCCCATGGCGATGATCAGCGCGCCCAGCGAGATCCGCTCCATCTCGATCGAGAACATGTTCATGAAGAACAGCGTGCCGACAACCGTCAGCAGCAAGGTGGAGCCCACCACCACGGCGGCGCGCCAGCCCATGAACAGGGCCAGAACCACCACAACAATGCTGACCGACATCGCCAGGTTGACAAGGAAGTCGTTGGAGGCCTGCTCGACCACCACATGCTGCTGGTAGATCGGTTTCAGGTCCACGCCATAGGGGATCCGGCTGTCGAGTGCGGCCAGTTTGGCGTCGACGTTCTGGCCCACTTCGACGATGTTTTCGGTGGCTAGGCCGGCAATGCCCAGGGTAAAGGCCTCAACCCCGTCAAAGCGGATCAGCAGATCCGGGTCGCTGATGCGGCCGCGGTGGACGTC
>NZ_LUKH01000461.1:0-2364 GCF_001593695.1 Leisingera sp. F5
GGATGGATCAGGGCCATGGGACACACCGTTTTGATTGCAACGCCGTTACTTCAGCATGGCAAGTCCATGGCTGACAAGCGCGCCGTGATCGTTTGCATTGTTCCCGAATTGACGACAGTAGTGCTGTAAAAGAGCAACTGTTATTGAACAGGTTGATAGTAATTGGAAAAATGTGTGGCGCAATCGTGTTCAAAACTTGGCAAGCTCACCTCAATTGCCGTAGCCTAGAATGCAGAGCAATGGGTTTTGGAGGTTGATTCTCTGTGTCCCTTGCGATTTTGGAAACGTTGATTTTGAGGAACGGATAATGATGAAGACGCGAGTGACAACAGCCGCCAGTGCTTTGATCGCCGCGACCGTGTTGGCGGTCTCCGGTACGGTCGCATCGGCGGCGACTTATACGTTTACGTTCGATGACAGGGAAGACAACCAGACCTCCCAGTATTTCACTTCGAACGAAGATCCCGGTTTTGGTGTGCTGGTGGAAGGGTTTCACTATTCCCTGAACGGCAGTTCATATGTGCAGGGAAGTGCCATTGATGTGGATACGAACAGCTATGGGCTGATCAGCGACAACTCCACTTCTTGCGGTTGGTTTTGCGGGACCTCGGATGATCACGCCATCGACAGTAAGGGTGACGACGAATCGATGAAGTTCACCTTCGATGGGGATGTGACCCTGACCGATATAACCATCGGCTGGTCCGACGGTACTGGCGACTACGACCTGTTCGCCGGTGGCCAACTGCTGGGCAACACCCGTGACGGCGCCGTAACACCCGCTGGTCCGGACAACGTTTATGCGATCGGTGCGCGGACGTTCGAGGAAACCGTGCGGAAATGGACAATCTTTGGCTGGAAGAACAAAACAGTGCGTCACGAAAGTGGCATCAAGATCACGTCGATCACTGTTCAATACCAGCCCAGCGTAGTCCCGCTGCCTGCGGGGGCGCCGCTTCTGCTTGGCGGTCTTGGCGCGCTGGCCTTGCTGCGTCGCCGCAAGAAAGCCTGAACATATTTGCATGACCATTGAAAAAGGCCCCGGATATTTCCGGGGCCTTTTCTGTTGCCGGGCGGGCTGAAATCAGTCCATGGCCTTGAAGTTGAATTCGCCGCCTTCCTTGATCCCCGAGGGCCAGCGCGAGGTGACCGTTTTCGTGCGGGTGTAGAACTTGAAAGCGTCGGGGCCGTGCTGGTTCAGGTCGCCGAACATGGATTTCTTCCAGCCGCCGAAGGTGTGATAGGCAAGCGGCACCGGGATCGGCACGTTGATGCCGACCATGCCGATGTTGACGCGGCTTGCGAAATCACGGGCCGTGTCGCCGTCGCGGGTAAAGATCGCGGTGCCGTTGCCGTACTCGTGATCCATCGCCAGCTTCAGCGCGTCCTCGTAGCTGTCTGCACGCACGGTGGACAGCACCGGGCCAAAGATCTCCTGCTTGTAGATCTCCATGTCCGGGGTCACCCGGTCAAACAGATGGGCGCCGACAAAGAAGCCGTCCTCGTAGCCCTGCAGTTTGAAGTCGCGGTTGTCGACCACCAGTTCCGCGCCCTGATCGACGCCGGACTGGATCAGGCCCAGGATGCGTTCCTTGGAGGCCGCGGTCACAACCGGGCCCAGATCCACATCGTCGCCGGCGGTGTAGGGGCCGACTTTCAGTTTCTCGATGCGCGGGATCAGCTTTTCGATCAGCTTGTCGGCGGTTTCCTCACCGACGGGAACCGCAACCGAGATCGCCATGCAGCGTTCGCCAGCCGCGCCGAAGCCTGCACCGACCAGCGCGTCAGCGGCCTGGTCGAGATCCGCGTCGGGCATCACGATCATGTGGTTCTTGGCGCCGCCGAAACACTGCGCGCGCTTGCCGTTGGCGGTGGCGCGGGAATAGATGTACTGCGCAATCGGGGTGGAGCCGACAAAGGACACGCCTTGGATGATCTCGCTGTCGAGCAGGGTATCAACCGCTTCGCGGTCGCCGTTCACCACCTGGAACACACCTGCAGGCAGGCCGGCTTCGACAAACAGCTCAGCCAGCATCAGCGGCACCGAGGGGTCGCGCTCGGACGGTTTCAGCACCACGGCATTGCCGCAGGCCAGGGCCGGGCCGACGTGCCACAGCGGCATCATGGCGGGGAAGTTGAACGGCATGATCGAGGCAACGACGCCGAGCGGCTGGCGCATGGAATACATGTCGATGCCGGGGCCGGCGCTGTCGGTGAATTCACCCTTCAGCATTTGCGGCGCGCCGATGCAGTATTCGATCACTTCCAGACCGCGCTGCAGATCGCCTTTGGCGTCAGGGATGGTCTTGCCGTGCTCGCGGCTCAGCGCCTCTGCCAGCTTGTCCATGTCGCGGTTCATCAGGC
>NZ_LUKH01000462.1:0-2362 GCF_001593695.1 Leisingera sp. F5
CAACGCGGCTCCTCGCAGCAGATCGATGCTGTGCTCTGCCTGTTTGACCTCAAGGGGTTCACCCAACTGGCGGAACGGCTGCCGGGCACGGAACTGATCGAGATGCTGAACGGCTATTTCGGTCTGGCGGTGGAAACCATCCAGGCGCATGGCGGCAACATCCTGAAGTTCATGGGTGACGGCATGCTGACCATGTTCAACCTCGGCAGTATTGAGGAGGACGCCCATGCGGCCCTTGCGGCGGCTAATGAACTGTGCGGCAAAGTGCGCGCCTTCAACTCCGAACGCGAAGAACAGGGTCTGCCCACCGCGGGCTTTACTTTGGCGCTGCACGCGGGTGATATCCTGTATGGTAATATCGGGGCCGAGAACCGGCTGGATTTCACTGTGATCGGCCAGGCGGTGAACCAGACCGCCCGAATCGCGGGGATGCACCGTTCGGTCGGCCAAAGCATCATCATGTCGGAAGACGTGCAAAAGGCGGCCAAGGGCACCAACCACGATCTGGTGTCGCTGGGCCGTTACATGCTGCGCGGAGTGGCCGAGCCGATCGAGCTTTACACCATTTACCGCGGCAATTGCGGTTGCGATGGTTAAGCCGCCGCGGGGCAGGATCAGATACTGATCTCGACCCCCGGCAGGTTCACTTCCTTCATCATGTCGCGCAGTTCCTGCCGGGCGGCGATGTTGGAAATGTTCAGCTGCTTGACGCCGATGTCCTTGAGGTCCAGCAGCGTCAGCCCGCGCGGGAACAACTCGCGGAAAATCACCCGCTCGGAAAAGCCCGGTGCGACCCGGAAGCCGATCCGCTTGGACAGCATATTGATGGCGCGCTCCATCTTTTCCTTGTTGACCATGCGCTGGGTGCCGATCCGGTTGCGGATCACCCAGGCCTCCAGCCCGATCCCCATCGAGGTCCGGCCCACCCGCGCGACCCAGCCATAAATCTCCAGCACGTCGCCGATCCGCACCGGGCGGATGAATTTCATTGCATCCACAGCCACCGTGGCCACCCGCCCCTGCGCCCTCTCTCCTGCAATGATACCGCTGGCCAGGTCCATCTGGCTCAGCACCCAGCCGCCAAAGATATCGCCGCTGACATTTGCATCCGCCGGCATGGCCAGCGTGCGCAGGGTCGGATTGCCCTTGGGCGTCACCCGTTCCATTCCCTGTCTCCTTCCCGTCCCGCGCGGCCCCACGAACCGCCTCTGCGCTCACCCTAGCCGGTTTTGTACAAAACGTCAGAAACCGTGTACGTTTTGTACGTTTTGTACAGGCCACCGCCAGCCCACTGCCCCCTTGCACTCTGCCCCTGGGGGCGGTTTCATGGTGGGGTATTCCGGAGGATCCCCCATGCTGCGCAACATCCCCGCCATCCTTTCGCCCGAAATCCTGTACAGCCTTCGGGCGATGGGTCACGGCGATGACATCGTGATCTCGGATTGCAATTTTCCAGCCTACTCAATGGGATGTAAGGTACACCGCCTGGACGGCTTGTCCGCCACACAGGTCCTGCAGGCGGTGCTGACGCTCTTGCCGCTGGACAGTTTCGTCAAGGACCCGGCCCATACAATGCAGGTGGTCGGCGACGCCGAGGCCGTTCCCGAAATCGTCAAGGAATTTCAAGACATTATAGATGGGAATGCGGACAATCCCGCACCTATCGCAACGCTGGAACGCTTTGCCTTCTACGAGCGGGCCAAGACTGCGTTCGCCGTGATTCAGACCGGGGAATCAAGGCTTTACGGGAACATAATCCTCAAGAAGGGCGTCATCCCTCCAAACTGAACTGGCCGGTATGGTTTTCGTGACTGTCGGAAATGGGCGCCTTCCCCCATCTTCAGAGACAGGAAAAGGAGACCCGCCATGACCAAGCACAACCAGCCCCGCCCCGCACAGACCTCCACCCCGGTTCCCGGCCAGACCAAGCCCAAGACCTACCAGTTCACGGATTGGGCCGCCTTCTGAGAATTCAGGCAAACACATTGATACACCGCGTTTTTCCCGGAAAAATCCCGGGTGGATGCAAGACCAGCGGCCCATTTTCACCCGCACCGGGACCTCGGCGAGCGCGCCGCCAGAGCCGCCCGGACACCCCGATCAGAGCCCTGCGATCTGCCGCAGGTTCGCGACGATCCCATCGACCCCTTCCCCGCCCTTGAGCGCAGAAAAAACGAACGGCCGCCCCGCGCGAACCCGCGTCGCATCGCGTTCCATCACCTCCAGCGAGGCACCGACGTAGGGCGCCAGGTCGGTCTTGTTGATGACCAGCAGATCCGACCGTGTGATCGCCGGTCCGCCTTTGCGCGGAATCTCTTCTCCGGCAGCAACATCAATGACATAGACCGTCAGATCCGCCAGT
>NZ_LUKH01000463.1:0-2362 GCF_001593695.1 Leisingera sp. F5
GGTGCGCACGCCATCAAGGGGCATCAGGCGGCCCTCTCCGGTCACGGTTTCGTAGACCGGGGTCATCGCGGCCCATGCGACAAAGCCTGCGGCGGCGATCGCAAGCAGCCAGATCAGCCGGGTGTAGCCCTTGGTGTCGGCTGGCTCGGAGAGATCGGCCTCCAGCAAAAGCGCGCGCCTTTGAAACGCGTTGCCAACCGGTGTTCCGCTGGCGGCCGGTGCCACTGGATTGCTGTGCACTGTCATGCGGCGTTTTCCTTCTTTCGCCTGGCCAGCCTGGGCATGCCATCAAGCAGGGGCAGTTCGAGATCCGCGAGCCGGATGTGACTGGGGCGATGTGTCACCATCAGCATGGTGACACGGCCTTTGCGGCGCTGGAACGCTTTGATCATTGCTGCTTCTAGGGTCTGGTCCAATGACTGGGCCGGGTCGTCAAGCAGTAGGACCTGCGGGTCGCGCAGCAGTGCTTGCGCAACCGCAAGGGACTGGCGGAAGCCGCTGGGCAGCGTGGCCTGGACCTGGTCCGTGAGCACCGTGTGAATGCCATCTGGCAGTTTCCCGACAGCGTCGTGCAGAGAGAGTTCGTCGAGTATCTCAAACATCTGTGCTTCTGTGGCAAAGGGGCAGGCGAGACGCAGGTTCTGAGCCACCGAGCCATGCACAAGCACCGGCCGTGCAGGCACATAGCTTATGAACTGGCGCAGCTGGGACACAGGGATCTGGCTGGCGTTGACCCCGTTTATCGACAGCACTCCGGTCTGAGGCTGCAGCAAGCCCGCCACCAGCCGCAGAAACGTCGACTTCCCTGCCGCTGACGGGCCGGTGATTGCAACCAGCGCCCCTTCCGGGATCCGCGTGCTCAGGCTGCGCAGGGCAGGGGCGCTTTTGTTGCCGTATCGGAAGCCTACCGCGTTCAGCTGAATGTCGCCTTTGGCCGAATAGCTGTGGTGCACGCGTTTGGGGTCGTGCTCCTGGCGCAGGGCGGCAAGCCGGTCCAGCTGCGATGCGACGCCCGCAATCTCGGTCCATTTGGTCGCCAGCAGCAAAGCGGACTGCAGCGGCGCAATGGCGCGCCATGTCAGCATCACAGCCCCGAGCAACGCGCCGGATGACAGGTTGCCCTGGATGACCAGAAAGGCGCCGAAAAGCGCGGTCAGCCCCCCGGCCACCGGTGTCGCTGATTTGCACACTGCGTCGATTGCGCTTTGCGCCATCTCTGCGCGCCGCCCCGCAATAGCCTTGCGGCGAGTGACTGTTTCCAGACGCTCCCGCCATGCCCGCTGCTCGCCTGCACAGCGGATTGCAACGGCATTCCGGAACAGGTCGCTGGTGACACGGTTTTCATTTTCAACTGCGCTTCGGGCAGCGGCTTCCGTGCGGCGCAGATGCGGTACCAGAAAGGCCGCCAAAAGGCCGAAACACAACATCAGAACAACGGGAACAAAGCCAAGCGGCCCCGCAATCGCAAAAATTGCCGCAACCGTAAGCAAGGAAAAAGGCAGATCGGCCACGGTGTCGGCCGCGTTGCCGACAAGCAGGGTGGCCATGCGGCTGAACTGCCGGATCCGGACCGCCTGGGTGCTGACGGGGCTTGCAATTATGTGCTGGAGGGGCAGGGAGAAAATCTTGCGTAGCACGGTGGTAGCGACGAGAAATTCCATCCGCGCCGCGATCCGGGCAAGGCTCCGGGCCTTGAGGCCGCGGATGCTCATGTCGAGCAGCAGGAGCATGGCCAGGCCGGCTGCGAGCCAGGCGAGAGTGTCATGAGCCCTGGCCGGGATTACCGCGTCATAGACGGCAATCACCCCAAACGCGATGGCCAGCGCTGCGAAGTTGCTGACGGTCTTGGCGGCAAACGCCTGCATCCAGTTCTGTTGAAAGCGTATTAGAAGCTGCCTTACAAAACCGTATTGCGCGGTTTGCGAGGGTTTATTGAAACTGAATGTCAGCGTCCGGGATGTCACCCCTTGATTGCAGCGTTCTCCGGTCACGGGGTCGATCAGGGTGGAACCACCTTCCGCACCGGTCTGCACAATGAGGATGCGGCCTGCGCCGGTGACCAGTGTTGTGGCTGGAGCGAGGTCTTCAACCCGGCGGCTTCCGAGGCGGCTTTCGGAGCTGGAAATTCCGAGCCGTGACAGGATCGACCTCAGGTCCGAGGCCGTCAAACGGTCCGGCAAATGCGGCAGCGCGCGCACGAAACTGTCGCGTGAGCCGGTCCAGCCGAACGTTCCGAGTATCCGGAAGACCGCGGCGAGCACCGGGTCCTTGGATGTCACGCCCCAACACTTGCTTGTGTCAATGCTGTCGGCAATCAAGTCCAGCTCCAAGGCACTGAGTGCGGAGTTACTTGCAACGGTGG
>NZ_LUKH01000464.1:0-2359 GCF_001593695.1 Leisingera sp. F5
CCGCTCGCCGCTCACAGTCGCGGGGGCGGTTGAGGCTTCGGTGCCGCGATTTGGTCCACCGTCCTCATTCCCGTTTCAGTCCCAGTGCTTAGGCACTATCAGACACCGTATCTTACGTTAATGCCTGCAGGGGATATTGCGGGTCAAGGAGGAAACCGCCAGATTCATGCTCTGCAGCGTCATACAGTGTCATGCCGCGTCTTACGGTGTGATGCAGGGGATGCAGGAGAGTGCGCAAGCCCCGCGCGCAGCGGTGGCTCAGCCGGCTTCTGCCGGGATCCGGGCAATGGCCTTGAACCGCAGCCTGCCCAGGGCGCGGGCATCTGCGAAATTGCCGTCGGCGCTGTCCCGGTACAGACGCAGGAATGTCAGCAGATCCGGAAGATCCCCGGCACTGATTTCACCAAACAGATAGGCGGTCTTGCCGCTTTGGCGCACCGCCAAGGTCTGCGGCCGCTTGCAACCGGACATGCAGTCTACCTGCTGCAGCCGCGCCCTCACCCCGGCGCCCTGCAGCGCCTCCGAAACTTGCCCGAACAGGGCGGGATCCGCATCGTGGCAAATGCGGCAAAGGGTGAGGGTGGGCAGGCTCATTCCGGGTCCGCCAGCGGCCCGTATAGGATCAGCACCGGAGCGGTGGTCTCCATTTCCCGCAGCAAGGCCGGCAGCTCGCCCACAGTGTGGCGGTGCAGCGACTGTTCCGGTGTTGACACGCCAAGCGCCACCAGCGCCGGTGTGGTGTCCGGCAGACCGGCCTCCATCAGCTTTTCCGACAGGCCGGCAAAGGTGCGCTTGCCCATATAGACCACCGTGGTGGCCTCGGCATCGGCCAGTGCGGCCATGTTCAGGCTGTCCGGCAGTCCGCCGGTCACGTCATGGCCGGTGATATACTGCAGCCGCCGCGCGGTCATGCGCCGGGTCAGCGGGATGTTCGCCGCCGCCGCCGCCGCCGAGGCTGCGGTCACGCCGGGCACGATCTCAAACGCGATGCCTGCTTCGCGCAGTGCGGTGATCTCTTCTTCCAGCCGTCCGAAAACGCCGGAATCCCCGGACTTCAGCCGTACCACATTGAGGCCGGAAGAGGCATAATCCACCAAAAGCCGGCTCACATGGTCCTGCTTGGGCGAGGGACGGCCCGCCCGTTTGCCGACACCGACCAGATCGGCGTCTTCGCGGGCGTGGCTCAGGATCGGCCCCGAGGACAGATCGTCAAACAGCACCGCATCCGCCGCGGCCAGCCGTTTGACCGCTTTGACGGTCAGCAGCTCCGGGTCGCCGGGGCCGGAGGAGACAAAGCTCACAAAACCGCTCATGCGTGTTCTCCAGTGATCAGGTGGAAGAAGGTTCCGGTGACATTGCCTTTGATCGAGCCGGTTTCCGGCACCGGCCCGCCGTCAGCGTCCATGACGTTGGCCAAGGGCGCGTCGGGTTCTTCCAGAATCGTGGAATAGTGAAACTCATGCCCGCGCAGGGCAGTGCCCGCGCCAAACCCCGGCATGCCCGCCTGCAGAACAGCGCGGCGGTAGCCGAGGTGGAATTTGCGCTTCTCGTATGAGGTCACAAGGCCCAAGAGGCCCAGCATCCGGTGGCGGTTACCCTCCTTGTCGATCAGCGCCTCGCCTAGGGCCATGTAGCCGCCGCATTCGCCATGCACTGGCTTGGTTTCAGCATGTCTGAGCAGGCCGGCGCGGAAAGTCTCCGCCGCCGCCAGTGTGCCGCCGTGCAACTCGGGATAGCCGCCGGGCAGCCAGACCAGATCGGCATCCGCTGCGGGTGCTTCGTCCGCGAGCGGCGAGAACGGCAGGATTTCCGCCCCTGCCGCGCGCCAGCCGGTCAGCAGATGCGGGTAAGTAAAGGAAAACGCCGCATCCCGCGCCAGCGCAATCCGCTGCGCGGGCGGTTTGGGCAGGCTTGCGGGCGCGGGCGCCTGGCCCGCCAAGGCTGCTGCCTTGATCGCCTCCAGATCCACATTCTCGCGCAGAAACGCCGCATAACCGGCAATCGCCGCTTCCAGATCGGGATGCTCCACCGCCTGTATCAGGCCCAGATGGCGTTCGGGCAGGGTCAGGTCGCCGCGCCGCGGCAGGGAACCGAGCACCTTGATACCCGCCTTCTCCATCCCCAGCCGGGTCAGCCGTTCATGCCGCGGGCTGGCGACCCGGTTCAAGATCACCCCGGCAAAGGGCACCTCGGTGTCGTAATTCTTGAACCCCAGCGCGGTGGCAGCCGCGGATTGCGCCTGGCCGCCAACATCAACCACCAGCACCACCGGCCAGCCCATGCGCTTGGCGGTCTCGGCTGAGGAGCCAAAACCCGACTGGCCCCGCGTCGCCACCCCGTCATACAGCCCCATCGAGCC
>NZ_LUKH01000465.1:0-2358 GCF_001593695.1 Leisingera sp. F5
GCATTCATCAAGGAGGCCCGCCGGTGACGACCCATATGCCAACATTGGTTTCTCTGCGCGCCTTTGAAGCCGTGGCGCGTCACAAGAGCTTTCGCAAGGCCGCTGACGAAATCTGCGTGACGCACGCGGCCGTCAGCCATCAGATCAAGGCACTGGAGAATTCAATCGGGGTTCAACTGCTTGAACGCACAAGCCGGTCCGTCGAACTGACGCCAGCCGGCGAACAGTATTATCCGCCAATCCGTGAACACATTCAGGGGATAATCAAGGCCACCCGGCGCATACAGGCGCCGGACGAGCCCGATGTGCTGCTCGTTCAGTCTTATGCGAGTTTCAATACAATGTGGCTGCAGCCCAGGCTTGCCGATTTCCTTCAGGACAATCCGAACACCCGCGTGCGCATAATCTCAACCTTTGAAGACGGTGACTATGATGCGCACAGATTTGACGCGGGCATCTTCAATGCCCCGCCTTTTGACAAGAGATTTAACTACAGCCCGTTGTTTGAAACCGACATTTACCCGGTGTGCGCTCCCGAGGCTTTGGGTGATCCGGACATGGGCATGACACTTGATGAATTGGAGAGATTCTTGCTGCTGGGTGTCCCGACCACGCCGTCAGATGTTGATGACTGGACTTGCTGGCTGGAGGCGGCAGGCCTCAGCCGCGACGACATGAAATTCGGGTCCGTTTTTGACAATTATCCGCTGGTTCGTGAGGCAGTCCTGAAAAACCATGGGATTGGAATGGCAAGAGCGCCGTTCTGCGTCCGTGACCTTGAGAGAGGGCGCTTGGTACGGCCGTTCGGTCTCTCCGTGCCAGAGCCGAGTCAATGGTACCTTGCAACGCCAAAAAACAGTGCAGCGAACCCGAAACTGGCTCTGTTCACCAAGTGGCTTGAAGAGGAAATCGAAGCTGACCCGACAATGAGAAGCATCCCGGCAGACGTTTAGGCGTCGTCATTCAGGAACCACCGGTCAACGCGTTCCAGATCAACACTGACCGTCCTGGATTGTCACCACGCCACTCATTTGGCGTGCATGCGTTTTTTGGTTTCGCGCACACGTTCCGTCGCCTCCGGGCTGCCATCGTGAAAGCTGCCGAACCAGTTATCCCAGGGCATTTCCGGGCCGCCATAATTGCATTCGAAATACCGGTGATGCAGTTGGTGGTGGAACGACCCGATCTTCAGGTGGGCCTTGTCCCCCAGCATCAAGTTTTCAAACCCGGCATGCGACGTGGCTGAAGCAAGCGCCAACGAGAATCCGATGAAGAGGAAGTGGATCGGATGCGCGGGCACAACCAGGAAGATCAGCAACAGGCTCATGTAGCCGACATGCTCGATCGGATGCATGGAAAAGCCAGACCACGGTGCGACTGAAACACTGCGATGATGCACCGAATGCACGCGTTTATAGATCCATGGGATGTGCAGTGCGCGGTGCAGCCAGTAGAAATGGAAGGATTGTACAACAGGCAACAACAGGAACAGGGCAAAGAAACAGAGCGGATTGCTCCGGGCCGTAATCATCGGTGCCCAGCCATTAGCGTAAGCCATCCAAACGATGGCATCATAGAACGTCCAGACGGTCACACCAGATAGGAGCGCATAGGTGACATTGTCCCAATACTGATCGTTCCACAAGAAGATGCGTGCATTCCTGGCTGGTCCGCGCCGGTCGAACTTGTAGTCGTCGCCTTGCTTCTTCCATCCGTAAAGCCACAGGTGCAGCCCTTGGGCAAAAATGGTCATCAGGATCAGGTTGCGCGCCCAAAGCTGCAATACCCATCCCCAGCTCAAGCGCTGCATCTGCTCCAAGGGTGGCACCAGCCACGCCCAGATGGCCCAGGCCATCAGGGCGTAGATCAGGTATTCGGTGATCAGCAACCAGTTGGTCGCAAACCACCGGAGCGTGGCCATGGGTCTTGGCGGCCACGAGAAAAGCGGTGTTACTGCGACAGGCAAGTCGGGATGCCAGTTCCATTCCTTGCTTGTGCCAGCTTCCACGTGCTTTTCAGTGGCCGACATGTGCGCCTCCTATGCGTCCAACCAGATCTTATCCATGTGGATTTCAAAGGTCGGGTGCATGCCCATCCCTTTCACATTTGGGCGGCTGTGATTGTAAAGGGAGCGCCAATAGGGCTGCGTCACCACACCTTCGTCGAGCAAGATCCTTTGCAGTTTGGCCATGATTTCCCTGCGCTTGTCCGCATCAGGGGTTGCCAGTGCATCTGCCAGCAAACGGTCGAACTCAGGATTGTTGAACCCGGTTTCGTTCCAGTTTTCTCCGGACCGGTAGGTCAGGGCCAGAATTTGCACGCCGAGCGGGCGCATGTTCCAATTGGTCGAGCTGAAGG
>NZ_LUKH01000466.1:0-2357 GCF_001593695.1 Leisingera sp. F5
GATTTCAGCGGGCCGGGTGCGGCCTATCCCAAGTCGGGTGCTGCGGATGTGTCGGTGACGCGGTTCCCGATGTCGGTCTTTGCGCCGGTGCCGGCGCAGGGGTTTTCGGGCGTGGTCATGCAGGACGGGTTCCTGGTCGGGACCGGCTCGAAATTCTATGACCCCTACGGCTGCGGTCTGCGCGAACCGCTTGCGGTGCATTTCCGCGGCAGCGTGCTGGAGAGGTTCGAGGGCCACGAAAGGGACGTGCATTGCGCCCGGATGCATTACGCCAAAGTGGGGAAGCAGTTCGGTCTGGATCCGATGACCATGCATTCCTGGCATGCCGGCATCCACCCGGGCTGTGCCTATGGCATGGCGGCGGCAGAGAATTTCGAGCGCTGGAGCGGCGCGGCCTTTGGCAATCCGCGGCTGATGCATTTCCACACTTGCGGGCATTACGCGCCGGGGGAGATTTCGCTGAACGTGCTGGACCCGACGATTGAGATGGATGGCGCAGCAGTCTGGAAAGACGGTGTGTTCGACCCGCATCTGGTGCCGGGCGGGACGGAAGTTCTGGCGCAATTCCCCTGCATCAAGGCGGTGTTTGACGCACCTGCGCAAGCGGTAGGGCAGGGACCGGGCGGGCGGCTCGCCAGCTGAAATCCGGCGCGGATTTCAGCCATGAAAAATCGATTTTCCATGGCCGTTTCCCTCGCAGGGAAACGGCTTCTTTTTCAGCCGGCCTCGGACTTGATCTGCCGGGCAACGCGGGTGCGGAAGCGCATCGCGCCTGCATCCAAGCCAAGGTTGATATAGGGCGTCTTGCGTTTTGCCATGCCGGTCTGGACATATTCCAGCACGTCCTTGTCCTCGGTAAAGGCCATGATGGCGCCCTCGAACATACGCTGCGACATCGCCGCATCCTCCGCATGCATATTGCGATGCTGGAACCAAAAATAGCGCGATCGCCCGGCGTCCACCGGGGTGATGAAGTTATAGGAGATGTTGACGAAGGCATTGGGCGACAGGGGCACATCCTTGCCGCCTTCGCCCTTGGGCGCATAGACCGACATGTTGATCGCGGTGGCGGGCAGGCGGCATTCGTAATGCTGCTTGCGGTCGCAAGCGGGACCGAAGGGCAACATCGGTTTGTAATAGGGCGGCGGTGCCTCATCCAGCACCCAGCGGGAGACGATGACGCCATCCTGTGTTTCTTCCAGGTCCAGCGGGCGGTTGTCGGTTCCGGCCCCGGCGAATGAGGTCAGATGCACCCAGGCCACATGGCTGGGGTCTAACAGGTTGTCGGTGATATAGAGATAGTGGCAGGCTATCTCCATCGCGCCCTTCTGCGTCTTGCCCCAGGACGGATTGTCGAAGTTCGGAATGTCGATGATCCGGCCCCGGTCCGCCTGATCCGGATCGCCCATCCACAGCCACAGAAACCCCCAGCGGTCCTCGGCCGGGTAGGAATGCACGGCAGCGCGGCGCGGCGGGTTGTCGAGCTGGGTCGGGGCAATCACGCATTCGCCGCTGCAGTCAAAGGTCAGACCGTGATAGCCGCAGACCACGTGGTCGCCCTCGATGGTGCCGCGTGACAGGGGCAGTTTGCGGTGCGGGCAGGCGTCCTCCAGCGCGATGGCAGCACCCTTGGTGTCGCGGTAGATCACGATCTGCTCTTCCAGCATGGTCAGCGGGGTCAGCTCGCGCCCGAAATCCTCGCTGCGCCCTGCCACATACCAGCAGTTCCGCACATAACCTTCGCCGCCGATCAGATCCGGTCTCATGGCTGCCCCTCTGAGAATACATCAAAGGCTTTCAGCGCTTTGGCGCTGTAGGCATAGGAAGGCCCGCCGCCCATATAGGTGGCCATCGCGAGCGCCTCGCTCAGTTCCCCGCGGGTGGCACCCAGCCGCACCAGGGACCGCACATGAAAGCCGATGCAACTGTCGCAGCGAGTGGCGATGGCGATGCCAAGGGCGATGAACTCCTTGGTCTTCTCGCTGAGCGCACCATCTTTCTTGGCAGCCTGGCCCATGGTGCCGAAGCCACGCACGGTGTCCGGCACTTCTTTGGAGAAAGTGCCGATGTTGGCCTCGGTCTCGGCCATGAAGGTCTTCCAATCCATGTTTGTCTCTCCTCAGCCTCTTTCGTCCGATCCCATGCGGCGTTCCAGCCAGCGCACGCCGGCGCTGATGATCAGCACCAGCACCAGATATTCCAGGATCAGCAGGGTGTAGATTTCCAGCGGGCGGTATTCGCTGACCACCAGTTCATTGGCGCGCCGGGTCAGTTCCTGCATGCCGATGACAGAGGCAAAGGCGCTCATCTTGACGATGTAGATGAACTGGTTGGCCAGCGGCGGCAGGATGCGGCGG
>NZ_LUKH01000467.1:0-2347 GCF_001593695.1 Leisingera sp. F5
ATAGCGCCCTTCCACCTTCACCGGATAGGCATAGGCGGTGGCAATTGCACCGTGCTGGCTGATGTCCTCATACAGTTTCACATGCATCAGCCCGTATTCCTGCAAGGCATGCATTTTGCGGGTCTCGGTCTCCCTCGGCTCCAGAAACCGCAGCGGCTCCGGGATCGGAACCTGATAGACTAGGATCTGATCCTCGGTCAGTTCCGCCTCCGGAATCCGGTGGCGGGTCTGGATGACGCTGGCTTTCTCCGTCTCCTCGGTAGTCTCCACACCCGCCGTCTTTTCAAAGAATTTGCGGATCGACACCGCGTTGGTGGTGTCGTCGGCCCCTTGGTCGATCACTTTCAGCGTGTCGTCCGGCGTCAGCGTGGCCGCCGAGACCTGCACGCCGCCGGTGCCCCAGCCATAAGGCATCGGCATTTCGCGGCTGGCAAAAGGCACCTGGTACCCCGGCACCGCCAGCCCTTTGAGGATCGCCCGGCGGATCATCCGCTTAGTCTGCTCGTCGAGATATGCAAAGTTGTAGTCGCCAGCTTCCGCCAGCCGTTGATTTGAAGTCATTTTCCACTCTCCCGGCACACGGAGGTATCCATGGATCCTGTGAGTTTTTGTTCTGGCCTGGCCATTGGTCTGGCGTTTCTCGGGGTTGCATATTTTCTTGGGCGCCGCAGCGCCGGAAAGGACAGTAGGTAAGTCATTCCTCGGCCTCCCGTTCCGCCAGCGTCTCAGCCAGCTCAGCAGCCTCGCGGCGCAGCTTGCGCACCAGCTCCAGCTCGGACTGAAAGTCCACGTAGTGCGGCAGCTTGATGTGCTCCAGAAAACCGGTGGCCTGAATGTTGTCGGCATGGCTCAGGACAAATTCCTCGTCCTGCGCGGCGGCGCCCAGGTTGTCCTCCCCCAGCTCCTCCCAGCGCAGCGCGCGATCGACCAGCGCCATGGCGATGGATTTGCGCTCTGACTGGCCGAACACCAGACCATAGCCGCGGGTGAACTGCGGCGGCACCGTCTTGGAACCCTTGAACTGGTTCACCGTTTCGCATTCGGTCAGCTCCACCTCGCCGATCTCAATGGCAAAGCCCAGTTCCGGGATCTCCATCTCCACCGGCACCGTGCCGATCCGCAGCTCGCCGACAAAAGCGTGGTTGCGCGCATAGCCGCGCTGGGTAGAGTACGCCATCCCAAGGATGAACCCTTCATCCCCGCGGGTCAGCGACTGCAACCGCACCGACCTGTTCGCCGGAAAGGACATCGGCTCGCGGGTCAGGTCGCCCGGCACCGAATCCGAGACCGGCTCGCGTTCAATAATGTCCTCACCTTGCAGAAACTCGCTGATATGCGGTGTCGCTTCCTTGCGCGGCTCTGCAACCGGTGCTTCGGGCACCTCACCATCTGCGGCCAGTTTGAAATCAAGCAGGCGGTGGGTGTAGTCGAACGTCGGCCCCAGCACCTGCCCCCCCGGTGCATCTTTGAAAGTCGCGGAAATCCGGCGGTCGCAGGCCATCCCGCCGGTTTCCACCGGCAGCGTATAACCAAACCGCGGCAAGGTGGTGCGGTAGGCGCGGATCAAAAAGATCGCCTCGATCAGGTCGCCGCGCGATTGCTTGATCGCCAGCGCCGCCAGATCCGGATCGTACAGGGACCCTTCCGCCATCACCCGGTTCACCGCCAGCGCCAGCTGTTCGCGGATCTGCGGGATGCTCAGTTCCGCGACCGAGACATCGCCGCGCCGTTCCTCGGCCAGCCAGTCGTGAGCATTGTCGATGGCGCGTTCGCCACCCTTTACCGCCACATACATCAGATCACCTCCGTCGAGCGCGGCAGCGCGGCCAGGTCGGACCCGCTGGTGAAGAAGAAATCCCGCCCCAGCGGGAACAGCGCATGGTTCGCGCGGAACACGTCCGGGTCCGGCAGGCTCAGCGCCGCGACATCCTTGATGCCGGGGCCGCGCAATTGCGTGCCCTCGGCCCGCAGGTCATCGCATTCGACGATCAGCGTGGCCGACCGGTCGGGATATTCCGAGGTGCCGATGGCAAAGCGGTCGATCGGCATCAGGTCGTCCCAGTGCCCCAGGGCAAAGACCGCCTCTCCGGCGCCGACCAGCGGCGCGCCGGTGTGGAAGGTGACCCAGGCGCGCACGGCCTCGTTGTCCAACGGACCGGCCAGGTGCAGCGGCGTTTCGGGATCGCAGAGCGTCAGGATCAGCGTCGCCGCAGCGGCGGATATCGGCGCAGGCCCCTGCCCGCCGGCAATCGCCTCGATCCGACCGGGCCGGGCCATGGCGTTCATCGCCGCGCGGAACGCGTGCGCGGCATCCACCGGCGCATTTGTGAGACCACCTTCTAGAAGC
>NZ_LUKH01000468.1:0-2345 GCF_001593695.1 Leisingera sp. F5
TTCCTGTTGAGGTTCTTGGCCTCAACGGCACTCCGGAAGCAGGCGACGTGCTGAACGTGACTGACACCGAAGCACAGGCGCGCGAGATCGCAGAATACCGTGAGCAGGCCGCCAAGGATAAGCGCGCCGCTGCCGGTGCTGCGACCACGCTGGAACAGCTGATGCAGAAGGCCAAGGACGACGAAAATGTCTCCGAGCTGCCGATCCTGGTCAAAGCTGACGTGCAAGGTTCCGCCGAAGCCATCGTTCAGGCGATGGAAAAGATCGGCAACGACGAGGTGCGCGTGCGCGTGCTGCACTCGGGCGTCGGTGCGATCACCGAAACTGATGTCGGCCTCGCCGAAGCCTCTGGTGCGCCGATCATGGGCTTCAACGTCCGTGCCAATGCTTCCGCCCGCAACACCGCCAATCAGAAGAGCGTCGAAATCCGGTATTATTCAGTGATCTACGACTTGGTGGATGACGTGAAAGCGGCGGCCTCCGGCCTGCTGTCTGCCGAGATCCGCGAAAACTTCATCGGCTATGCGCAGATCAAGGAAGTCTTCAAGGTTACCGGTGTTGGCAAGGTTGCCGGCTGTCTGGTCACCGAGGGCATTGCCCGCCGTTCGGCAGGTGTCCGCCTGCTGCGCGACAACGTGGTAATCCACGAAGGCACGCTGAAGACACTGAAGCGTTTCAAAGACGAAGTGTCCGAAGTTCAGTCCGGTCAGGAATGCGGTATGGCGTTTGAAAACTACGATGATGTCCGTCCGAACGACGTGATTGAAATCTTCGAACGCGAAGAAGTCACCCGGACCCTTGACTGATCGTTGCTAAATCTAAACTGAAAAGCAGGCCCTGGCATCATTGCCGGGGCCTGTTTCTTTGGGTGGTTCCATTGTCACGTGCCGCAAGGGCCAAAGCGCAATTGAAGGCGACCCTGTCGTTGATGCTGAATGCGCCGTCCACGAGGTTCATTCTGAATGTGCTGAGGGCGCAAAGACAGTTGACGAATTGGCGGAACGACAGAGTGGAAATGGGACAGACCAGCCCGCAAAGCAAAATTTTGTCAATTTGCCTTGGCCTTACGGGTCCAAAAATGGGGCAGCATTGTCTGCAACCCCATTTCTTGCCTGACATGCGTAATGAGTGATGGTTCAGGCAACTGGCGGCACCGGGCGGCCTTCATAGGTTCTTTTACCAACCCGCACCGCGATTTTCCCGTCAGGGAGTGTCCTTATGAAAATGCCCTGAACCAGCGAAAAACTGCCAACTGCGATTGTCCTTAGCATGGTCTTCTCCTGCCCAATTGAAACTTCGGGTAGTCAAATTCTTCGTACCTGATGCTTATGGAGAATGATTAACAAAGGGTTCACAGGCGCCGGACCGGGGAGCTAAAGTCCCGGTAAAACGGCAAAATTCACCATTGGGAAAGCATGGAACCGCTGCGTTGCGGCTCCATGTTCTTTACAGCCAGTCCCGCAGAATCGGGATCAGCGGGATATCGGCGGGCGGCATTGGATAGTCCCGCAAATCCTGCGGCCGCACCCATTTCAGGGTTTGCCCCTCATTGGCCTGCGGGACGCCCTCCCATTTACGGCAGGCAAAAAGCGGCATCAGCAGGTGGAAATCCTCGTAGGAGTGGCTGGCGAAAGTCAGCGGTGCCAGGCAGGACGCCCAGGTGTCAATGCCTAGCTCCTCCTGTAACTCACGGATCAATGCTGCCTCGGGTGTTTCGCCTGGTTCGATCTTGCCGCCAGGAAACTCCCACAGGCCGGCCATGGATTTACCTTCGGGGCGCTGTGCCAGCAGCACGCGCCCATCCACGTCGATGAGCGCAACTGCGGAAACAAGGATCACCTTCATGACCGGTAATCCGCGTTGATCGAGATATACTGATGGGTCAGATCACAGGTCCAAACCGTGGCTTTGCCCGCGCCCAGTCCCAAGCCTACTTTGATGGTGATCTCTTGTTTCTTCATCTCTGCTGCGCCCAGATCTTCTTTGTAGTCCGGTGCGACCCAACCCTTTTCGGCCACTAGCACGTTGCCAAATGAGATCGACAGCAAGTCCCGGTCGGCAGCCGCGCCGGATTTACCGATCGCCATTACCACGCGGCCCCAATTCGGGTCCTCGCCCGCAATTGCGGTTTTCACCAGCGGCGAGTTGGCGATAGCTAGGCCATGCACCTTTGCATCCGCATCCGAAGCCGCGCCGGTCACCTGGATTTCCACAAATTTGGTCGCGCCCTCGCCATCGCGCACCACCTGGTGTGACAGGTCAAGCATTACCCGCTCCAGGCCTGCCGCAAACTCTGCGTTTCCAGTCGCGTCGACGCCCGAAGCGCCGGTGGCGCACAGCATCAG
>NZ_LUKH01000469.1:0-2341 GCF_001593695.1 Leisingera sp. F5
ATGCTATGCTGTCTGCGTTGGTGAGTTTGGCCGAGGCACAGGAAATTCTGTCGCGTGGTTCGGAATTCTATGATATCGCCGCCGAAGAGATACGCTCGGCAATCCGGGCCCTGGAAACGCTGGTTGGCCGGATCGGGGTGGAGAATCTCCTAGATGAGATTTTCTCGAGCTTCTGTCTGGGAAAGTGAAGGAGTGTTTCACGTGAAACATTCGAAATATGATGTGATTGTGGTTGGTGGCGGGCATGCCGGCTCGGAAGCCGCTCATGCTGCCGCACGAATGGGTGCGAAAACAGTACTGATCACGCTGGATCGCAATGGAATCGGTGTGATGTCTTGCAATCCTGCTATTGGAGGATTGGGTAAGGGGCATCTTGTTCGGGAAATTGATGCCCTTGACGGAGTAATGGGCCGTGTTGCTGATCTTTCTGGGATACAATTCCGTCTCCTGAATCGCCGGAAAGGGCCTGCGGTTCAAGGTCCAAGAGCGCAATCTGACCGAACGATTTACCGTCAGGAAATGCTGAGGCTAACTGAAGCGCAACCGAACCTGGAAATTCTCGAAGGTGAAGTGACCGATTTTCTCATGTCGGGTAAGTCGGTTTCCGGTGCAGTGTTGGCTGATGGTAGTGAAGTACCGGCTAAGACGGTTATTCTCACCTCCGGAACATTTCTACGTGGCGTTATTCACATTGGAGATGTTTCCAGACCTGGAGGCCGGATTGGGGATAGACCTTCCGTACGGCTAGCTGAACGCCTGGACAGTTTTGAACTGCCCCTAGGCCGGCTGAAGACTGGTACACCGCCCCGGCTGGACGGGCGTACAATCGATTGGGACAGTCTGGAAGCCCAACCAGGGGACGATGACCCAGTTTTCTTCTCGTTTATGACAAGGGCAATAAGCGCTAAGCAAGTTTCCTGCGGGATTACCCACACAAATACACAGACACATGACATCATCCGGAAAAACCTGGAGCGGTCAGCCATGTACGGCGGGCACATTGAAGGTGTCGGTCCACGATACTGTCCGTCGATAGAAGACAAGGTTGTTCGCTTTTCTGACAAGGAATCGCATCAGATATTTTTGGAGCCGGAGGGTGTTTCGGATCACAAAGTCTACCCAAATGGAATCTCTACAAGCCTGCCGCAAGACGTTCAGGAGGCATATGTCCGGTCCATCAAGGGGCTTGAAAGAACAGAGATCCTCCAGCCAGGGTATGCAATTGAATATGACTATGTAGATCCCAGAATTTTGAGGCTGGACCTGTCCGTGAAGGACGTTCCAGGTTTGTATTTGGCCGGGCAGATAAATGGGACAACCGGATACGAGGAGGCAGCCGCACAGGGCTTGGTTGCCGGCGTGAACGCTGCGCGTATGGCTCGGAAGGAGGAACCGGTTACGTTTGGCCGGTCGACCAGCTACATAGGTGTAATGATCGACGATCTCACCACAAATGGTGTCAGCGAGCCCTACCGAATGTTTACATCCCGTGCTGAATTTCGCCTATCCTTGCGGGCAGATAACGCAGACCAGAGGCTAACGCCCAAAGCGATCGAACTGGGTTGTGTCAGCGAAGGCCGGCGGATTGCGTTCTTGGAGAAAAATGAGTGTCTGACCTCCGGTCGAAACATCTTGGAATCACAAACATTTACACCCAAGGAAGTTTCCTCGGCTGGTATACGTATCAATCAAGATGGAAACCGTCGAAATGGAATGGACGTTCTTGCGTTTCCTGATGTCTCCTTTGAGGATGTTATCCCGCTGATTCCGAAGTTGTCAGAAGTCGGAGAAGATATTCGTCGGCAGTTGGAGCGTGATGCTCTCTACGCTAACTACATTGCACGCCAAGAGCGGGAAGTTTCGGCGATGAAGAGGGATGAGGGTTATCGCTTTCCCGCCGACTTTTCATTTGAAGGAATTGAAGGTCTTTCCAAGGAACTTCAAAGCAAATTGTCCCAGTCCAGACCAGAAACTCTGGCGCAAGCTGCGCGCATTGATGGAATAACACCTGCTGCGCTTGCGCTTCTTCTCGCACGTTTGCGCCGTGGTCTTTCCAGAGAGGGGAAGACCGCGTGAAGAAAGGAATGCTTTTTGAAAGCCTTGATGTTTCACGTGAAACATTTCAGAGGCTTGAGGTGTTTGAACAGGTTATTCAAAAGTGGAACCCAAAAATAAATCTCGTATCGAAATCGAGCTTGGAACATATTTGGATGCGCCACATTGCAGATTCAATACAAGTTTTTCGTTGTACAGATCCTGCTGAGCATTGGGTCGATATAGGTAGTGGGGGCGGATTCCCCGGTCTGATTATCGCCCTTTTGGCCGCAGATGAAGAACCAAA
>NZ_LUKH01000470.1:0-2341 GCF_001593695.1 Leisingera sp. F5
CCAAGGATCTGGTCAACGGGCGCAGTGTGGCGCGCTGTCCAGGCGGGGAGGTCACCTATGTGCATCTGATGTTCGACCGCCATCAGGTGATCTATTCTGAAGGTCTGGCCACTGAAAGCTTTTTACCCGGCCCGCAGATCGTCAACCTGTTCGAACGGCCGGTGGCAGAGGAGATCTGCGCCTTGTTCCCAGAGCTCGATCCTGAAACCGGCGCGGGTTACAGCGCGGCAGCGCGGCCTGCGCTGAAAGCATATGAAGGGAGGCTGCTGGCCGCGATCCAGGCGGCCTGACGCAGGTGGGCTGGTTTGCGGTCTTTGGTGGCGGCCACAATTGGAGCGATCCGCAGACGCTGTTAACGGCGGGTCTAACCGACGGCGATTGCCTGCTGGTGCGCGGCACAATGATGCTGGAATTTCACCTGCCGGAAAGCGCTAGGCCAGAGCCGCTGCTGCTTTACTCCCAAGGCGGCGATTGGCCGTTGCGGCTGGCGCTGCAGGCGGTGCCGGGCGGCGGCTTAAGCTTTGTGTTGGAGCAAAACGGTGCCGTGCTGCACCAGACGCTGAATCCAACCAGCCTGGGGCGTACCGGCCGGTTGCGGCTGATCTATGCCTGGGACGCGCCTGCCCGCACAGGGCGGCTGACGCTGGAGCGGCCGGACGGCAGCCAGATGCAGATTGCTGCCCTGGCCGGACCCAAACCCTGGCGGCTGCGGGACCTGCAGGCGCTGACAGGACCGCTGGGCTATGTGGCGCCGGCAGTAGAATACCTGGCGCTTTCCAGCTGCATGGAGCCGGCGGGCCCGGCCCCGGCGCTGCTGCCTTCCACCCCGATTGCCACACCTGAAGGCTACCGTGCGCTGAACAGTTTGCAGCGGGGCGATCTGGTTCTGAGCAGCAGCGGTGAGGCGGTGCCGGTCTTGCATGTGGTCGAACGCCAGGTGCCTGCGCTGGGCTCTTTTGCTCCGGTGCGGCTCAGGGCGCCTTATTTCGGGCTGCAGCGGGACATTCACGCGGCACCGTTCCAGCGGCTGGTGCTGTCCGGCTCGGAGGTGGAATATCTGTTTGGCCAGCCTGCGGTTCTAGTTCCGGCCGGCAATCTGCTGGGGACCGGTACCGCCCTGCCGGGGGTGTCAGGCACACCGCTGATCACCTACCGCCAGGCGGTGCTGCCGGATCATGAGCCGCTGCTGGCTGCCGGCGCCATGACCGAGAGCCTGTTTCTGGGCCGCCTGCGGCGCGACCCCCAGCGTCTGGCTGCCAGCCTATTGGCACCGCTGGGCGCCGCAGCCTTGCCCGAGCACCGGCAGCCGAAATTCCCGGTGCTGCGGGCCTTTGACGCCGCAGTGCTGGCCGAGCGGAGGACCGCCTGACACATCCGCAGCTTCGAATCCGGCCTCTGCAGCCAAGGCGCTTGCGTGAAAAAGGGGAACCGCCTAAGGACGTTGAAACCGTCCCAGAGGCCTGACCCGAGCGTTTCCGTGCTGTATCTTCGCCTGACCACCGCCGCCCTGTTCCTGATCTGGGGGCAATTGCTGTCTGCGCAGGTGCTGACAGTCAATACTGTCACCCGGCCGCCGTTTTCGATGGTGGAGGAGGGGCGCGACACGGGCTTCTCGTTGGAACTTCTGAAAATCCTGGCGGGGCGGTTGGATTGGGAGTACCGCGTCAATCGTACGAACAGCTTTGCGGATATGCTGGACGGCGTCCGCAGCGGCGAGGCCGATCTGGCCGCCGCCAATATCTCGATCACCGCCTCGCGCGAAGTGGTGATGGACTTCAGCCAGCCGATCTTCGAAAGCGGCCTGCAGATCATGGTGCACGCCGATGAAATCCGCCAGCCGTCGCTGCTGCGGGCGCTGCTATCCTGGGACCTGGCTGCGGCTATCGGCATCGCCTTCCTGATGCTGTTCGGCGGCGGCATGATGATGTGGGCCTTCGAGCGCCGCGCCCAGCCCTATTTCGACCGCCCGTTGAACGAGGCCTGGTTCCCCTCCTTCTGGTGGGCGCTGAATTTGGTTGTGAACGGCGGGTTCGAAGAACGGGTGCCGCGCACACCGGTGGGCCGGATGTTCGGTGTGGTGCTGGTTGTGTCGTCGCTGTTCATCGTCTCGGTCTTTGTCGCGAAGATCACCGCGGTGATGACGGTTGAGGCTATCAGCGGCTCGGTGAACTCGGTGAACGATCTGTATGGCAGATCCGTGGGAACCATTGGCGGGTCGACCGCTGCGGGGTTCCTTGACCGACGCGAAATCGACTATTCCGCCTTTAACGGTCTGGATGAGATGCTGGGCGCCTTTGAAGCTGGTGAGGTGACGGCGCTGGTTTTTGATGCGCCGGTGCTG
>NZ_LUKH01000471.1:0-2341 GCF_001593695.1 Leisingera sp. F5
GCCGCCGACAAAGGCGCTGGGGAATTCAGGATGCGGCTGCCAGGAGATGATGTGGTCGCCGTAGGCCAGGATGCCGTTCTGGCAAAAGTCGTTGCCGCCGAGCACCCGGGCGCCTTGGGGCCGTTCCACCACTTGGTCCTGATGCCAAGCATTGAGGGTCAAGTCCTTGCCGTCCACCTGATAGGTGACACGGCCCACGGCCCAGCCGCCTTGATACTTCTTAACCTTGCCGCCAAGCGCTTGGGCGATGATCTGGTGGCCGAAGCAGATGCCAGCCAGCGGCTGTTTCCTGGCGTTGATTTCGCGGATCAGTGCTTCCAGCGGCGGGATCCAGGCGTGATCTTCATAGGCACCATGCTTGGAGCCGGTGATCAGCCAGGCGTCTGCCGCATCGGCGCTGTCCGGCAGCACCCCGTCCACCACGGCCCAGGTTTGAAATTCAAAGCCGTTGCCGTCCAGCATGTCGCGGAACATGCCGTCGTAATCTCCGAAAGGGCCGAACAGATCTTCGGGGGAGTGGCCGGTTTGCAGGATGCCGATTTTCATAAGTCACCAGATTTGATCAAATTGAGCCTAGCTGAGGGGGCTGGAGCAGGCAAGCGCCTTGCCAATCCCCTTAAGGCAAGGCGGCTCTATACCGCTTCCAGCCAGGACAGCCAATGGCTCTCCCGGGGGCGTTCGGCAAAGCCTATCAGCTCTTGCCGCTTGGTCATCACCAGGTTCCGGATGGCAAGGTCCGGCAGCACACGGGCGATCAGCGGGTCGGTCTCAAACCAGTTGATCGCGGTCTCCCAGTCGGCGGCCAGCTGCGGCAGGCCCTGGATCTCGTAGATGTTGCCCTCGGACGGAGCGGGCGGCTGCATCTGATCTTCGATCCCGGCCAGGGCAGAGCCAAGCACGGTTGCGAGCATCAGGTACGGGTTAATGTCGCCGCCGGCGACGCGGTGTTCAATGCGGCGCGCCTTGTGGCTGCCGCCGGGGATGCGGATGGCGGCGGTGCGGTTCTCGTAGGCCCAGGCGGCGCTGACGGGCGCATGGGCGCCAGGCACCAGCCGGTCATATGAATTACCGTGCGGGGCAAAAATCAGCGAGCTGGCGGGCATCGCCGCCAGACAGCCCGCCACCGCGTGCATCAGCAGGTCCGACCCCTTTTCGCCGCCGTCGTCAAAGACGTTGCTGCCGTCCTGATCCTCGACCGAGAAATGCACATGCATACCATTGCCGGCTTCTTCAGCATAAGGCTTCGCCATAAAGGTCGCGGCAAAGCCGTGTTTGCGTGCAAGCCCTTTTACCAAGGCCTTGAACAGCCAGGCATCATCTGCTGCGCGCATCGCCTCCTGATGGTTCAGGTTGATCTCAAACTGACCCAGGCCCGCCTCGGAAATTGCCGATTGGGCAGGAATGCCCATCATCTCGGCACCGTCATAAAGATCCGTGAAGAAGTCATCGAATGCGTCCAGCTCTGCCACCGACAGCACCGACTGCTGATCCAGCTCACGGCCGGTCTGCGGGTCGATCGGCGGGGCAGGGCGGGGACCGCTGTCATCCAGCAGGCTGAACTCCATCTCAGTGGCGGCCACAACGCTCCAGCCGCGTGCCGCATACCGCGACAGCACATCGGCCAGCACATGGCGGGGGTCGCCAAGGAAGGCAGAGCCATCTTCCCAGTACATCGCCATCGGCACCAGGGCCGAGGCGCTTTTGAGCCAAGGCATCGGAACCGCACCGCGTTCGGTCGGCAGCATCACCCCGTCGGCGTCGCCGGTTTCAAACACCAGCGGGTTGTCTTCAACGTCGCGGCCCCAGAGATCGACATTAAGGGTGGAGATCGGCATCCGCGCCGCGCCGCTGTCCAGCTTGGCGGCCATGCCCGCAGGCAGCCGCTTGCCGCGCATCTGGCCGTTCATGTCACAGGCGGCAATGCGGATGGTCTTCAGTCCGGACAGGTCCATAGGGGGCTCCATGAATGCGTTGCGCCAACCCTAGCGCAGAGAATTGCATTCGCCAAGATAATTTGATCAAAAGTTTGAGGCGACGCCCCGGCGACCCCGTCTTGCGGGAGAAACCCCTGCGGTGTGAGGCACCGAGTGCGTCCGGTATGATCCAGCGATCGCCAAAAAAATGGCTCCCGAAGGAGCCATTCTGCATTCAGCGGATCAGGTTGATCTTCAGCCTGGTGCGGCTGCGCCGCTCTTGCGGCAGGTGCCGGTTCAGCTGCTTGTTCACAAAACCGAACACCGAGATAACAACCAGTGTCAGCAGAATGAAGTAGAAGGCCAGGATCGGGTAGGGGACAAAAGGGTTAAAGGTCTTGTCCGCGAAATAGCTGGCGTAGTACAGC
>NZ_LUKH01000472.1:0-2340 GCF_001593695.1 Leisingera sp. F5
CCGGGTCTCACTGCGGAAATTGTGAAGCCTCTTGACAGATCGTAATATTATTTAACATTATTGTTAATATAAGGTATCTCCAGTCAGGAAAGGCACGCAATGCCTGTAAACTTCCCTAACGAGAGCGCCGCCTACCGCACAGCCCGCAATGAACTGTTGCAAGCTGAGCTCGCTTTGCGCGCACAAACCGAAAAAGTTGCCGCCCTGCGCCGGGCTTTGCCTGCCGGCGGGCGGGTTGCGGAGACTTATGAATTCCGCAGCACCAGCGGCGCTTCGGCATCCCTGCTGGACCTGTTCGGCCAGCACAGTGCCCTAGCGGTTTATTCTCTGATGTACGGGCCGGATAGCAAGGCCGCCTGCCCGATGTGTGCAGCGATTCTTGATGGCCGGCGCGGGCAAGTGTCCCATGTGCACGCGCGCATGGGGTTTGCGGTTGTCGCGCAATTGTCGCCGGAACGGCTTGCAGCACTGCAGATCGCAAAGGACTGGCAGGATCTGCCGCTCTATTCTGCTGCGGGTAGCAGCTATCAGCAAGACTACTTGGGTGAAAGCAGCGAGGGCGCGCAGCTGCCGATGCTGCATGTCTTTACCCGATCAGTGGACGGAATCCGGCATTTCTGGGGATCGGAGATGCTCTTTGAGCCAAGTCCCTGGCAGCCGCGCCATGTAGATGCACTATGGCCGATGTGAAATCTGTTCGACCTCACCCCTGAGGGGCGCGGCGACCATATGCCCAGCCAGCGCTGATCCGAGGCCCGGCAATAGAGAAGCGCCGCCGGATTGCTCCAGCGGCGCTGATTTTATTGAAAAGAGGAACCGCTTAGTAGCGATAATGCTCAGGCTTGAACGGGCCTTCCGGCGCCACACCGATATAGGCGGCCTGTTCGGCGCTCAGCTCGGTCAGCTTGACCCCGATGCGGCCCAGGTGCAGGCGGGCGACTTTTTCGTCCAGATGCTTAGGCAGGATGTAAACGTCATTGCCGTAGTGGTCTCCGCGGGTCCACAGCTCGATCTGGGCCAGCACCTGGTTGGTGAAGGAGGCCGACATCACAAACGACGGGTGGCCGGTGGCATTGCCAAGGTTCAGCAGGCGGCCTTCGGACAGCAGAATCATGCGGTTGCCCGAGGGCATCTCGATCATGTCCACTTGTTCCTTGATGTTGGTCCACTTGTGGTTCTTCAGCGCCGCAACCTGGATCTCATTGTCGAAGTGGCCGATGTTGCCGACAATTGCCATGTCCTTCATCTCGCGCATATGCTCGATGCGGATCACGTCCTTGTTGCCGGTGGTGGTGATGAAGATATCGGCGGAGGAAACTTCCTCCTCCAGCAGCACCACTTCAAAACCGTCCATCGCGGCCTGCAACGCGCAAATCGGGTCCGCTTCGGTGACCTTCACGCGGGCGCCTGCGCCACGCAGCGAAGCTGCAGAACCTTTGCCAACGTCACCGTAACCACAGACCACGGCAACCTTGCCGGCCATCATGGTGTCAGTGGCGCGGCGGATGCCGTCGACCAGCGATTCTTTGCAGCCGTATTTGTTATCGAACTTCGACTTGGTGACAGAGTCATTGACATTGATCGCCGGGAACGGCAGCTGGCCGTTCTTCTGCAACTCATACAGCCGGTGAACGCCGGTGGTGGTTTCCTCGGAAACGCCCAGGATCGCGTCACGGGTCTTGGTGAACCAGCCCGGGGACGCTTCCATGCGCTTCTGGATCTGCACCTTGATGACAGCTTCTTCTTCGGACTGCGGCACCGGGATAATGTCCTCGCCCGCTTCGGCACGCGCGCCCAGCAGCACATAAAGGGTGGCATCGCCGCCGTCGTCGAGGATCAGGTTCGGACCCTCAGAGAACATGAAGGATTTATCCAGGTAATCCCAATGCTCTTCCAGCGATTGGCCCTTGATCGCAAAGACCGGGATGCCAGCTTCGGCAATCGCTGCGGCAGCGTGGTCCTGGGTCGAGAAAATGTTGCACGACGCCCAGCGCACATCGGCGCCCAACGCCACCAGCGTTTCGATCAGCACAGCTGTCTGGATAGTCATATGCAGCGAGCCGACAATCCGCGCGCCTTTCAGCGGTTTGCTTTCGCCGTATTCCGCACGCAGGGACATCAGGCCCGGCATTTCGGTTTCGGCGATGTCCAGCTCTTTGCGGCCGAACCCGGCCAGCGCGATGTCCTTGACGATGTAATCCCCGGCCATTGTCTGCTCCATTCAGGTTACGAGTAAAGTTGCAGCAGGGCCTAACACTGCAAATGTTGATATTCAACGAAGATACCCGCAGCCGGGGCCTAAGGCTCTGGCTTTTTATGGTGGAGCAGGCTGTTGGGGGG
>NZ_LUKH01000473.1:0-2337 GCF_001593695.1 Leisingera sp. F5
TCGGGTGAGCCGGGAGCTGCGCCACCTTGCCCTGGATTTCTTCCACCAGGGCAAGGGCTGCGTCCGGGTTGTCGTCCGAGATGTAATCGGCAATCGCCATCAGGTCGGCGACCGCCGGAGCCTTCCATTCGAGTTCAGGCACGGCGCTTCCCGTTGATCAGGGCGCGGGCATCCTGCATCACCTGGCCGTGCGGGGTGGCCGGGCGCGGGTCGGCTAGCGCCTCCTGCACCTTGGAACGGAACCAGGTGTCATAGGCATCCGGATCTGCGGTCAGGCCGGCAGGCAGACCGCCCTCGGCGGCAACGCGGGTCAGCAGGATGCGCACGGCATCCGAAAGCGTCAGGCCGACACCGGACAGAGCGTCGGCCGCTTGCGCCTTGAGCTGGTCGTCCACACGAACGTGGAGCATCGAGGTTTGGGCGGGCATGATATGTCCTCCTGTTTTCGATGGTATCATGTATCTCAATTGAGATACAGGCAAGCTGCCTTGTTCGGCTCGTAGCCCCAGAGCTTCCCCGCTTGGACGGTTTTCTGTAAGCTGGTGGAAAACAATGGTGAAAACCGTTTCCCCACCACCAATATAGGCGAGCAGAAACCATGGCGAAATTATCGCTTAATCAAGCGGCGAAGTATGCGGGTGTTGCCAAGAAAACTCTCTTGGAGCGACTTAAAAGCAACGACTTAAACGCAAAGCTATCGGGCGAGAAGAACGCGCAAGGGCATTGGGAGATTGACGAGGCAGAGCTTGACCGTGTTTTCAGAAAACCACAGGAAGAACCACACAGTAAAACCGTTTCCCCACCACCAATAAAGGCGACAAAACCAAGCGAAACCGGTGCGTTAGAGGTTGAAGTTAAGATGCTTCGGGAGCAGATCGGTGCTATGGCCGCCGAGCGTGATCGGGAGCGCGGCCAGCTCGTCGATCAGATCGAGGACCTGCGCGCCCGCCTGGACGGGGCAGAGGCCGAGCGGGTGCGCCTGAATGCACTTCTGACAGATCAGAGGGATAAATCTGGCGTTCGGGTGAAGCGCGGCCTTTGGGCACGGCTGGTCGGCCATTGAACGTCAGTCCGGAAGCTGACTTGAGAGTCAGCCGTCCTGTTCGTTTTCAACAGCATGGAAAGCGGCTTGGTCCATTGCCCTAGAAGATCCAGACGAACTAGAGAAAGGTTTAGGCGAGGATCTGATCTTGGGTTACCCTACGTGAACTTCATCAGTGCTTTGAAGTGCGGCCCGCGTGTTGACCAGTGGCCTGTTCCTATAGTTCGCGGGCCGGTTCCCCTCCCTCTGTCTTCTTCCGGGAGCCGCCGGGTGTTCTCCTGACATCTTCGGTGTAAACGAAGTGGTCCCAGTAGACACAGGGGACTTAAAATCTCCGCCCCGATAAATGCACCGGATTTCGGTGCTGGTGCCATAAAGACGTAAGAGTGTACCTTGCATACACTTCAACATCGCGAGGTCAGCGGAAACTTACCGTGAAACTCTCCTTTCTGCCTCCTGAGGAACAACCCGAAGAACTGCTGGCCGCGGTACGTGTTCTAGCTGTCCAGGACCCTTTTGCTGATGACTTCCTCGCAGCTGCACTGGCCATCGAGCAACATGCTCAAGACATCCAGTCCGGTGCTTGCATCGACAAGACGCATTTCGCGGCGGTAGAGCTAGCTAAGGCCATGCAGCTAGACCACAAACAAGTAGACCAGAACCTGACCGAGCTGCGGAATGTCTTCACGTCCGTCATGGACGCGCAAAGGGATGGGAGTATCTGACTGCCAGTCAGTTGTCCGAATAAACGACCAGGAGTTGCCTCCTGACATCTTCGATGTGTGTGGAGGCTGAACGATGGGGAGTACCCTCTTTTTAGCCTACGCGGCCGCCCGGAAAGACCCTTAAAACCTGATCAATCACCACTTTTGATGTGGATGCTTCGATATAGGTAACGATCACGAATTCACCTGCGCGGCCGAGGATACGGATACCGGTTTCTTTCACACGGCGAGCTTCGTGCCTGGGTGAAGGTTGTATATCGCAGCCGAAAACGCGCATTTCCAAATCCCCAAAACACCTAAAAGATGATTGTATCATCGTGTATTCGTTAATGGGTAGATATTTATCGCGGTAGTCTTCCGAAATTGCAGGAGCTGGGTTGGTCTCGTTCGCAACAGAAGCCGTCTATGATCCAGGTTAGTCGTTCGAGATCGTCACAGCCTCGTTGGCCTCGATCGCGCGCCTCAGCCAATCAGAGAGAACGATCTCGCAGTATGCGCCGCGCACGATGGATCAGGTGGGATATTCACCGGTCTTGGCGAAATAGGCGTCAAGCAATGCCCGGGCGCCAC
>NZ_LUKH01000474.1:0-2335 GCF_001593695.1 Leisingera sp. F5
GTTTGTGGCCGGTAAGCTGCCGCGCAAGGCCGAGCGTCTGATTCAGGTCACCCATGATTCGCTGATGGTGGGCATCGAGGCGGTGAAGCCCGGCAATACCTTTGGCGACATCGGCCATGCGATCCAGGTCTACGCCGAAAGCCAACGGATGAGCGTGGTGCGCGATTTCTGCGGTCACGGATTGGGCACGGTCTTTCACGCGCCGCCCAACGTGCTGCACTATGGCCGTCCCGGTACCGGCCCGGTGCTGGAAGAGGGCATGTTCTTCACCATTGAACCGATGATTAACATTGGCCGCCCGGAGACCAAGATCCTGGCGGATGAATGGACAGCCGTGACCCGCGACAAGTCGCTGTCAGCGCAGTTTGAGCATTCGATCGGGGTCACTGCAGACGGGGCTGATATTTTCACCCTGTCGCCGGCAGGGAAATTCCACCCGACCTACGGGTAAGGCTGTCCGGGCGGGGGCCGGCCCCCGCACCCCCGGGGTATTTTCAACCAGAAAGAAGCAGCAGCGGGCTTTGGGACTAACCGTCCCGGTCCTCTGCTTCCTGCTGCCGCCACAAGGCCAGCAGCATGGTGCTGCCTGCCCATGGGGTTACCGCGTCCTGAATGAACAGCGGCGCCCGCAGCGGTTTCGGCTTGGGTCTTGCCCTGGTTTCAGTCTCTGCAAGGGAGGGCAGAAACGGGGTGCGCAATGTCTGCTCCATGCGGGCGACAATACCACAACGGCCTCAGATCGACAAAAGGGCCGGTACCTCTGCCATATCGTTGAACACTTCAGCCCCCAGCGCGGTGAGCCTGCCGCCGCCGCCTTGCGGAGCATACCCGAGGCAGCGCATGCCCGCGCGCACCGCGGCGGTGACGCCGCTGCCGCTGTCCTCGATCACCAGGTAATCGCGCGCCTGCACACCGAAGTGGCTGGCGGCGGCCAGGAACAATCCCGGTTCCGGCTTGGCCACGCCCAGCGATTGGGCTGAGAACATCGCCTGCGGGTGGAACCGCTCCCACAGCCCGTTCTGGCCCAAAGTGATGCGCATCTTTTCCTCGCTGCCGTTGGAGGCCACGCAGGCCGGAATGCCATGTGCATCAAGCCGTGCCAGCAGATCAGGAATGCCCTTTGTGAGCGGTATGCCTTCTTTCAGCCGGGCATAGGTTTCGGCATAGATTTCCGCGATCCAGTTTTCCGGCAGGTCCGCGCCGAGGCTGCGGGCCTTTGCCATCACACCCGCCATGGTGCCGCCGGTAAAATACGCCATTGCCTGCTCTAAGGTCAGGTCCAGCCCGTGGCGCGCGAGGTTGTCTGCCATCGCCTGGTTCGAGGCGGGTTCACTGTCCACCAGCACGCCGTCGCAGTCGAAAATCACCAGTTTCGGGGTCGGAAAGGTCTTCGGCAAGACGGTCTGCCTCTATTCGGGAATGGCTGCAGGTTACAAGTTTACCCGTCATGCCCGGCTGCGGCAAAGACCAGAAACAAAAAATGCAGGAAGAAGACCCCCTGCATTCCTGTTTACACCCCGGAACTCAAGCGGCTTCGAACTTGCAACGCTTCTTCTTTGCCAGGCTGACCAGCACTTCGTGACGTTTGTTTGCCGCCTCCAGCGCCTCGTTTGCGTTGGCATAATTCCCAATCACGGCCGGCCAGAACAGCAGTGCCGCCGCAACGTTCTTTCCAGATGCCGTCTTGCCTTTCTTGGCCTCGGCACGGATTTCATCAAGCTGGCCCATCTGGGTCTTGATTCCTTCGCAGGTCAGCGAAGCGTCATCGACATTATTTGTGGTGACAACGTCCGGTGAAACGCAGCCCGACAGGAACAACGAACCTGCCGCGAGCAGGCCAAGAAACGATGCAGTTTGCATATTGGATCCTTTGAAACCGCAGGAAAAGGCGGCGGTTTGGGTTAATTCACCAGCCGACTGCAATCTCTGATCTGATCCTGCAAACAAAAATCACGCATTTGGAGAAAGGCCGATCAGATAGCACCGGCCGCGCTCCTGCCCCATGCTGCAGCTGGTGCCGGGCGACGCTGGCCATGTGCCGCACGCCACGCCGGTTGTTTCTGAACTGATCACCATCACTGTGGAGTAACGTTTCGGTCTGCACCGAAGCATCCAGGCCGCGGTGCGGGCTAGGCATAAGGTCCTGAACAAACTGAGGACTTTAACATGCTGACCTGTATAATCCGTTACCGTATCGACCCTGCCAAGAGGGCGCAGTTCGAACACTACGCCCGCAACTGGGGGCAGGCGATCCCGCGCTGCGGCGCGGATTTGGTCGGGTATTTTGCGCCGCATGAAGGGTCGTCGACACTGGCTTATGGCATCTACAATGTGG
>NZ_LUKH01000475.1:0-2326 GCF_001593695.1 Leisingera sp. F5
GGCCGCTCCGGCGATAACAACATCTTTCATGCAATTTTCCTCCAATCGTCAAAATAATACCTACAGAATAGTAAGCTTTGCGGTCTAGAGTGCTGACAAATGACGTTACATCCCGGGGGATCAAAATGAGCCTGACGACCACCATGACGGACGATGCACAGATCGTTAAAGTCAATGCCGAACGCATTGATGCCGCCATGGCCATCCAGTTCAAGGAGGACATGCGCACGGAAACAGAATCCGGTGCGGACCGTGTCATCCTGGACCTTTCCGAAGTGCAGTTTATTGATTCCAGCGGGCTTGGCGCGATCGTCGCCGCGATGAAACAGCTTGGCGGCACCCGGAAACTGGATCTCGCCGGGCTGACCCCCATGGTCGAAAAAGTGTTCCGGCTGACCCGCATGGACACGATCTTTGACCTTTATGGTTCCCTTGGCGACGCAATCGCTCCGGCTGGCGCAAACTCCTGAAGACCAATGCGCTGTCAGTGCAAAGCGAGAAATCGATGGTAAAAACTTTTGCCTGCTCGTTCACGGCTACGAACCTGAATGCCCGTTCAGGCATCTCATCGGTTGTAGACCAGCTTCGGTCCCTAGGGATCCCGGGTGCCCGTGTGGATGAGGTGCAAATCGCTCTGACCGAGGCTGTGAACAACGTAGTCGAGCACGCCTATGAAAGTGCTCCTCCGGGAGACGTGCGGATCCGGGCTGAGCTTTATCCTGAACGTTTGTGGATCAGCATCCAGGACGCCGGTGTTCCCTTTGCTAAGGGAGAATTGCCGGAGGGCAAACCTGCAGATATCAGCGTTCCGGTTGAAAGCATGCCCGAAGGCGGGTTCGGATGGTTTCTGATCCGCGAATTGGCAAGCCAAGTCCAATATGAGCGTTCGGAGGGAAACAACAATCTATCGCTCTGCTTCGAAATCAAAGTGACCAGCCCCTCGGCCGAAGTCTGAACAGCCCCAGGTTTACAGAGGCACGGCTGCGGGTTTACTGCATTTTAACGCTTTGTCATAATCGCGCCGCAATCCCGGCCCACCTCAGCCCGATAGGTATGCGACTTTTAAACTGTAGCTGAAATGAGCTTCCCCCGGTACCGCGTGTTCTAGCCCCCACCAGTGCGCGGCACCGGGGATACTTCCATTGGCCCGCTTTCCTGACCCAGAATGACGTTCCGTTCCTTCAGAGCCGCTGAGGATTTAAGTTGCCTTCCCGCCGTGTGCGCCTAGCCTTTGCAAGGTGACGGCAGGAGCAGGGAAATGCGCGACTTTCATCTTCCGGGGCGATCAGCCGTTTTGGCCCAAAACGGCCTGTGCGCGACCTCGCATCCTCTAGCTGCCAGCGTCGCCGTCGACATCTTGAAACGCGGCGGCAATGCAATGGACGCGGCTTTGGCCGGGGCGGTCTTACTGGGAATTTGCGAGCCGCAAATGACAGGCATCGGCGGGGATTGCTTTGTTCTATATTCCCGCCCGGGACAGGGCATCCAGGCGCTGAACGGATCAGGCCGCGCCCCTGCCGGGGCCAGCGCTGCTGCGCTTCGGGCACAAGGGCTGGAAACCGTTCCGCTGGGCAGCCCCGATGCGGTGACTATCCCTTGCGCGATTGACGCGTTCTGCCGTCTGGCCGAAAGCGAAGGACGGCTTGGGATTGATGCGCTGCTGCAACCGGCAATCCACTATGCCGAAGAGGGCGTTCCCGTGGCGCCGCGCACGGCGTTCGACTGGATCAACGGCGCAGCGGCATTGCAAGGCGCGGCGCGGCACCATTACCTGAAAGACGGCCAGCCGTTCATCAGCGGCGATGTGTTCCGCACACCCGGGCAGGCCGAAGTGCTGCGCCGCATCGCTAAGAACGGGCGGGATGCCTTTTATTCCGGGGACGTGGCCGAAGATATGGTGGCCGCGCTGACGGCGCTTGGAGGCGTCCACACTCTGGCGGATTTTGCCGCTGCCAGCAGCTTTGCAACACAGCCGGTGGACGGCCAGTACAATGGCCTGGGCCTGACCGAGCATCCGCCCAATGGTCAGGGTGCAACTGCGATTTTGCTGCTGAACATACTCAAGCATTTTGAAATTTCTAACATGGATCCGTTTGGCGCTGAACGTGCGCATATCGAGGCGGAGGCCGCCAAGCTTGCCTATGATGCGCGCAACCGGTTCCTGGCCGATCCAGATCACACCACCCGGCTGGCGCATATGCTGGCACCCGAAACGGCTGCCCGGCTTGCCGCGCTGATCGACCCCAAGCACGCCCTGCCGGCAGCGCAGCCGCTAACCGAGGCGGTGCACAAAGACACGGTCTATATTACTGTGGTGGACAAGGAC
>NZ_LUKH01000476.1:0-2319 GCF_001593695.1 Leisingera sp. F5
AGACCATCCTGGTCTTGGCCGGTCCCCGGGCTAGGGACGTGCTCTCAGCCTGCGCCAGGGGCGACTGGTCAGCCGCGGCCTTCCCGTGGCTGTCGGTGCGTGAATGTTTCGTCGGTTTTGCGCCCGCCACAGTGATGGGCGTCAGCTTCTCCGGCGAACTAGCCTATGAAATCCACGTCCCCAACGCCTCGCTTTACGCAGCCTACCTGGCCCTGCGCAAGGCGGGCGAGGCACACGGCCTCAAACTCTTTGGCGCGCGGGCGGTGGAGTCTATGCGGATGGAAAAAGGTTTCCTGCATTGGAAGGCAGACCTGATCACCGAATTCGACCCGTTTGAGACCGGGCTGAACCGGTTCGTGAAGCTGGAAAAGGGTGATTTCATCGGCAAGGAGGCCCTGCAGAAACGCCAAACCGAAGGCGCACGCAAGAAGCTGGTCACGCTGCGGATCGGCACCACCCACGCCCCGGCCCATGGCGGCGCCTCGCTGATGCAAGACGGCAAGGTCGTGGGCACCGTGACGTCCGGCGATTGGGGTCACCGGGTAAGTATGAACCTGGCCTATGCTTTTGTGGAACCGGCACTGGCAACCGAAGGCAGCACTATGCAGCTCGACCTCTGCGGCGATCTGGTGGCGGCCACGGTTATTGCCCCCTCCCCCTATGATTCGGGCTTCGACCGTATCCGGGGCTAGGCCTCTCTTCAAACAGCAAAACGCCCGGAGAATTCTCCGGGCGTTTTCCATTGCGATGCAGAAACTTGCGTCAGCTGCGACCCTTCCATGGCACCAGCCAATTCTCCGCCTGACGCATCAGTATGTCGATGCCGTAACCGATGATGCCAATCAGCACGATCCCCATGATCACGATATCCGTCAGCTGGAATTTCGAGGCAGCAATGATCATCATGCCTGCCCCCTTTTGTGCCGCAACCAGTTCCGCGGCCACAACGGTGCCCCAGCAAACGCCCATTGCAACCCGCGCACCGGTAAAGATCTCCGGCAGCGAATTCGGCACGATCACGTGGCGCATGATCTGCCACTTGGAGGCCCCCAGCGAATAGGCCGCGTGGATTTTCGAGATGTTCACCCCGGAAACCCCGGCCCGCGCCGCAATCGTCATGATCCAGAGGGCTGCCAGGAACAGCAGCACGATCTTGCCGGTTTCCCAGATGCCGAACCAAATGATCACCAGCGGGATCAGCGCCAAGGGCGGCACCGGGCGCATGAACTCGACAATCGGGTCGAACCAGCCGCGGAACCAGCCCGACAGACCCATGGCATAGCCCAGCGGAATGCCGACAATCGCCCCGGTCACAAAACCCACGATCACCCGTGTCAGCGACCAGCCCAAATGCTGCCACAACGAAAAGTTCTGATAACCTTCCGAGGCAATCTCAAAGAACCGCGCCACCACCGTTTCCGGTGCCGGCAGCCAGATCGGGTTCATCTGCAACCCGCCGTGCGGGGCAAAACTGATCGCCCCCTTCCCGGTCAGCGTCACCGTGCCGTCGCCGGCGTCCACTTGCGTACCGGGACCGATGGGTTCGCCGTTGATGGCGACGATCTTTGCGCCTTCCTTGCGCTTGACCTCGTCATTGCGGTCAAAAATCAGAGTGGTGGAGCGCCCGGCCTGTGCCGCCAGGGCATCGTTCTTGGCAAAGCCGTCGCCCGGCTCCACCTCAAACTTTGGGCTTTCCTCACCAAACCCGGCCACCCTGACTGTGATGTCTGCGTCATCGGTGGCCCCGTCGGCATTCTCCAAAGTATAGGTGAATGTGGTTTCGCCGGTGAAGGGTCCTGGCACGTGAATGGGAAGCAGCTTGGAGCCGGTAAAGGCCGCCCAGATCACAAAGATCACAAGGACTGAGATGATCGAGGCCGCCCGGTCCGGCGTCACGGCGCTTTCATCGCCAAACGTTACGGTTTTCAAGCTGGTAAAATCCTGCTGCGACTGCATCCCCTTGCGGATCAGCTGAACCAGAAAGAAAGCACCGGCAAACAGCGCGATATAGAACAGAAGAACCGTCATGCAACTTGCTCCGTCCGGCCCATGATCTCCTCTTCCATTTCCCAGATCATCGAGAGGATCTCATCGCGGGTCTCGGCAAATCCTTCGGATTTCTTCACATCCCGCAGATCTGCATTCACCCCGCGTTCCGCAAAGGGCAAGTTGTATTCGCGGTGAATGCGGCCGGGACGCGGCGCCATCACGATCAGCCGCTCGCCCAGTAGCAGTGCCTCCTCCACCGAGTGGGTGATCAGGATAATAGTCTTGCCGGTCTCTTTCCACAGCTTCAGCACCAGGCCTTGCATCTTCTCC
>NZ_LUKH01000477.1:0-2310 GCF_001593695.1 Leisingera sp. F5
TTTCGGGTCCAGCTCCGGGTGGGCAGAGGCGGCACGCATGCCCAGCGGATCCAGGTCCGCTGCCAGATGGCCGCGGATCCGGTAGGCGCGGATCAGCATCAGCGCCCGGATCGAGTCCAGCACTGCCCGCTGCACCTGATCGTCGGTGACCTCGACGCCTTTGGCGGAGGCTTTGTCCCTGATCTTCTTGCCTGCGCCCTTGGTCTCGGCCGGGGCGGGCCATTCGCCGGTCAGCGCGCCGGTGAGGTCGTCATCCAGCGCCGGCGGCCAGTCGCTGCGCGCCCAGGAGGGGCCCTTGGCTTCGGCCTTCACGTCGAGTTCGGCGTCGCCCATGTGGCGGAAGAACTCAGCCCAGGCGGCGTCCACCGCGTTCGGGTCATTGGCGTATTGGGCATAAAGCTGCTCCAGATACTCCGCATTGTGCCCCTGCATGAAAGAGGAGGCGTGGAAGAGGTCGTTGGGCGATTGGTCGGTCATTGGTTTGCCTCATCGGCTGTGATTTCTGCGGGGGGAGCAATAGACAATGAAATTTCGATCATGGCGTGAGCGTCTAATGAAATGTTCAAGGAATTCTCAATCGCGGCTGCATCCGTGAGAAAGAACCTGCCTTTCGGTGACACCGCTGTCGGATCGTCACTCACGGGCGGAAGTTCGAACTTCCCGCTTGCAACGCGATCAAATTCGGTGGGCAAGCTATCTTTGAAGGCGGCCGCCAATGTACGGGCTGCTTTGCTGCCATCAAGTGAATACAGTGAGCAGGTTTGTTTCCAGCCGCTTCTGCCGTTTTCTGAGAACGAGATGAGCAGTCGTGCTGATGCAGATTCAGGGGTGTTTAGTGTAACCGAGACAGGTGAAATTGCCGGAAACCTCCGCGGCTCATCGGAGGCGGTGTCCCTATCAAGAACGACTTTAAACAGTTCAGCATCTGTGAGTGTGCCGAAGTCTTGAAGGCCAGCTTCGTTCGAGCGAAGGCGGGCCATCGCTTGGGCCATGTAAGGCAAGGTTCCTTTTTGCCAGCTAGAAATTGTCGCGTAGGCAGCTCTCCATTCCCGCAACTCAAATGCTTGTTCTTCAGAAGCAAGCGTCCAGCCACGCCTTTCAAAAGCAGATCGTGAACCCTTGGGGCCGGGGGACGGTTGTGAGCAGAACGCAACAACGGTTTCCACAGAAGGCAAGTCGAAGGCCGATACTGATGCCGTTCCGAAAAATGTAAGAGATACGCTTGCAGTGATTGCCGTGCGCAGAAGCTTAATCACCTTCATCTCTGGTACGCGCTTTGCCCGGCGCAGCGCGCCGGGCAGCGCCCATCCTGCCCCCCACGGGGCGGGCGCTTCGCACCCTCCCCTCCGGGACGGGCGCTGGACACTGCCGTGACGCACTGCGGGAGCCATCTTACTTGCCGATCGCTTTCAGCACCGCTTCGCCCAGGCCGGCCGGGCTTTCGGCGACCACGATGCCTGCGGCTTTCATCGCTTCGATCTTGTCCTCGGCGCCGCCTTTGCCGCCGGCGACAATCGCGCCCGCGTGGCCCATGCGGCGGCCCGGAGGGGCGGTGCGGCCTGCGATGAAGCCTGCAACCGGCTTCTTGCGGCCCTTCTTGGCTTCATCGGCCAGGAACTGGGCGGCTTCTTCTTCGGCGGAGCCGCCGATTTCGCCGATCATGATGATGCTTTCGGTCTCGTCATCCGCCAGGAACCATTCCAGCACGTCGATATGCTCGGTGCCTTTGATCGGGTCGCCGCCGATGCCCACGCAGGTCGACTGGCCGAGGCCCACGTCGGTGGTCTGTTTCACCGCCTCATAGGTCAGGGTGCCGGAGCGCGACACAACGCCAACCGAGCCTCGGCGGTGGATATGGCCGGGCATGATGCCGATCTTGCAGGCGTCGGGGGTGATCACGCCGGGGCAGTTGGGGCCGATCAGGCGCGACTTGGAGGTCTCCAGCGCCCGCTTCACCCGCATCATGTCCAGCACCGGGATGCCTTCGGTGATGCAGACGATCACTTCCATTTCGGCGTCGATCGCTTCGAGGATGGAATCGGCGGCAAAGGGCGGCGGCACGTAGATCACCGAGGCATTGGCTTCGGTCACATGCTTGGCTTCATGCACGGAATTGAAGACCGGCAGGTTCAGGTGCGTCTGGCCGCCTTTGCCGGGGGTGACGCCGCCGACCATTTTGGTGCCATAGGCGATGGCCTGTTCAGAGTGGAAAGTGCCCTGCGAGCCGGTGAAGCCCTGACAGATAACTTTGGTGTTTTCGTCGATGAGGACTGCCATGATGTCGGTTCCTTCAAGCGGTATGTGTGTGTT